>DATHGE010000001.1:0-14034 GCA_035317805.1 Flavobacterium sp.
GGCGAGGTTGTATTCGACGATGCCAAAATCGCATGAAATATAGACGATGCCGTTATATTCCATAAAATGGTTGATTTTCTTGATGTCGGGCGGCAGGGCTTTATTGATGATATCTACTACGTTGAGTATGCTGCCGTCGACTTCGTTGACCACGATCATGAGCCCGTTTTCATATCCTATAAGTGTTTTCCTGAAAGCCTCGCTATGGTAAACCGAAGAAATCGTCTGCCCCGAAAGGCCGTCGACCGTATTGGTGGTTTTTATGGCGCCGTTTACAAGGTCTTTAGTAAAGAGCGCGTTTTCTGAGGCAGCAATCAGCCTGGTTGGCGCTTCCGAAATGTCCTTGATTTCCCTATACGAAAAGTATCCTTTCCAAGATTTATTGTTTTGGGAAAACCCGGATTGGATGGCAAACAGGAGCAATAAAGCCGCGAAAAAATGTTTCATTGTAAAGAATCGGATTGAGATACAAATATAAGACAAAACGAAATTAATTGATTTTTAATATTTAAGAAGAAGAAAAAGCCTTCCACTTTTCAGCGGAAGGCTTTTTTAAAGATAGAAGAAGCAAGAACCAAGATGTCTTTTTCGTGGTTCTATTATCCTGATTTATTTTTTATTACACGACGCCTTGTCCAAGCATCGCATCGGCTACTTTTACGAATCCGGCGATGTTGGCGCCTTTCACGTAGTCGATATAACCATTTTTGTCTGAGCCATATTTCACACAAGACGCGTGGATGTTCAGCATGATGTTTTTCAGTCTTTCGTCAACTTCTTCAGTCGTCCAGCTCAAACGCAAAGAGTTTTGCGACATTTCGAGACCTGAAGTAGCAACACCACCGGCGTTAGATGCTTTTCCTGGGGCGAAAAGGATTTTTGCTTTTTGGAAAACCGTTACCGCTTCCGGAGTTGATGGCATGTTAGCGCCTTCAGCCACACAGATACAGCCGTTTGCCACTAATGTTTTTGCGTCTTCGTCGTTCAATTCGTTTTGCGTAGCGCAAGGCAATGCGATATCACATTTCACTTCCCACGGGCGTTTTCCGGCTACGTATTTTGCGTTCGGGTATTTTTTAGTGTATTCAGAGATACGTGCGTAATCTATGTTTTTGATTTGCATTACGTGCGCCAATTTCTCAGCTGTGATTCCGTCTGCGTCGTAGATATATCCTGCAGAATCAGACAAAGTCACCACTTTTCCACCCAATTCAGTCGCTTTTTGCGCCGCATATTGTGCCACGTTTCCGGAACCCGAAATCACAACCGTTTTTCCTGTGAAGCTGTCGCCTTTAGTGCCGAGCATGCTTTGTGCGAAATACACATCGCCGTAACCTGTCGCTTCCGGACGGATCAATGAGCCACCGAAAGAGATTCCTTTTCCGGTCAATACACCGGTGAATTCGTTGCGCAATCTTTTGTATTGTCCGAACATGTAGCCCACTTCACGGCCTCCAACACCGATATCTCCGGCAGGAACGTCAGTATCAGCGCCAATGTGTTTAGACAGTTCGGTCATAAACGACTGGCAAAATTTCATGATTTCGTTATCTGATTTTCCTTTAGGATCGAAATCGGCACCACCTTTTCCACCGCCCATCGGCAATGTAGTCAGTGAGTTTTTGAAAGTCTGCTCGAAAGCGAGGAATTTCAGGATGCTTAAGTTTACAGACGGATGAAAACGGATTCCTCCTTTATAAGGTCCGATCGCAGAGTTCATCTGGATGCGGTATCCTCTGTTAACCTGCGTATTTCCGGCATCGTCGAGCCATACCACGCGGAACATGATTACGCGTTCTGCTTCGACCATTCTTTCCAAAAGCATTTTGTTTTGGTATTTTTTATTTTCTTCGATAAAAGGAATAACAGTTTCTGCAACTTCCTTCACAGCCTGCATAAATTCGGGCTCGTTTGGGTTTCTTTTCGAAACTGCATCAATAAAATTGTTGATACTTTGTGACATGATTATTAAGTTATTAACGTTTAGGATAACGTTTTCGTTTGTGTGGACAAATATACATTTTCTTAAAAATATTCATAATATCTTTTAAATTTTTGTGACATCAATTTATTTATTGTCATTAACGGTTAAGAAAATGTGATTTTAATATTGGCTTTTAAAACTTTTTATGATTTTTTTCACAGATAACCAAGTATTTTTTTATTTTATTTTATTAGTGAATGATGTTTTTATATATTTGTCGTCAATTGAATTAATCTTTATGAACATACCCAAGTATCTTATCATAACATTCTTGCTGCTATTTGGTTACTCCAATGTAGCGAATGCCCAGTATGGTTTTTCGCATGAAGTGGGAGCCATTGTTGGTCCGGTTGCTTTTCAATCAGATTATGGCGAAAGACACGATTTTTCTACCAATGCAGGAAATACCGGTTACGGAATCGGGCTAATTCACTACCTCAATTTCTCTTACAAAGCGGAATGTAATTGTTATACCCCAGAGACTTACTTCAATGACCACTTCAAATTAAGAAGCGAATTATCCTATAATAAAACGAAGCTGAAACACTTTGGCGAATGGGTTGACAACTCAAAAACCAGGCTTTTCAACAGACAATTAAGAGCCATGCAGGGAAGCACGGCGGTGACCAATATCGGAATGCAATTGGAGTATTTCCCGTTAAGTATCCGTGATTTTACCGCAACAATTGGCGCTTTGGCCCCATTTATCAGCTTTGGAGGCCAATTCAGTTTCTACGATCCGGAAGCGTATTCTACAATCGGTGACGGAAAATTGAACACACCCGCTACAACGCCTGTAAAATATTACAATGCGACACAAAACGAAGGCGGCACCGTCTGGTCGGTTGTTGCAAGTATCGGAACCCGTTACAAACTCACGCCGTTATCCGACTTAATGGTTGATCTGCGTGCCCAATATTATTTCTCCAACTGGGTAGACGGTTTAAACCCGAATCCTGATGTATATCCTGAAAACAAAGCCAATGACTGGTTGATCTGGTTTAACGTTGGATACATCTATTACCTGCAATAGGATTTTTAAGAGATAAAAAAAGCCCGATAATTTCTTATCGGGCTTTTTTTATATACGACTGTTTTTGTTATTGAAAAGCCTGTTTCAAGTCTTCGATCAGGTCTTCGGCATCTTCGATCCCAACGCTGAGGCGAACCAGGTCATCCGTAATCCCGATCTCTTTTCTTTTGTCTTCCGGAATTGAAGCGTGTGTCATCAAAGCCGGATGGTTGGCCAATGATTCTACGCCGCCTAAAGATTCGGCCAAAGTGAATACTTTCAGGTTTTCAAGGAACTTCACGGCATCCGCCTTAGCGCCTGAAACGAAAGTGAACGAAACCATTCCGCCAAAACCGCTCATCTGTTTCTTTGCCACTTCATGGTACGGATGGCCCGGCAATCCCGGATAGTAAACAGTTTTTACTTTTGGATGATTGCTCAGGAATGCAACGACTTTCCCGCCGTTTTCACAATGCCTTTGCATGCGAAGGTGGAGCGTTTTGATGCCGCGCAAAACCAAAAACGAATCCATCGGCCCGAGTGTGGCGCCTGTAGCGAATTGCTGGAAATGCAGCTGCTCGCCCAAAGCATCGTCTTTTACAATCAATGCGCCGGCGATGACATCAGAATGCCCGCCGAGGTATTTTGTGGCCGAATGCATCACGATATCGGCACCCAGATCTAAAGGTTTCTGTAGATAAGGCGTCGCAAAAGTATTGTCTACGGCGAACAGGATTTTTTTGGCTTTTGTGATTTTGGCGATTGCTGCAATATCAGCGAGTTTCATCAATGGGTTGGTTGGCGTTTCCACCCAAACCAGTTTGGTGTTTTCGTTGATCAGTGCGTTGAATTTTGCGATGTCGTTCATATCGACAAAGTGGAATTTAATTCCCGAATCTTTGTAGATGCGTGTAAACATGCGGTATGTTCCGCCATAAAGATCGTCCATCGCGATAATTTCATCACCGGCTTTGAAAGAGCGCAGGATGCAATCTGTTGCCGCAAGGCCTGAGGAAAATGCGAGTCCGCGTGTGCCGTTCTCGATGCTCGCCAATGCGTTTTCAAGCGCAGTCCTGGTCGGGTTTGCCGCGCGGCTGTATTCGTAATCGCCCAGCGGTTTTCCCGGGCTGGTTTGCACATAGGTTGATGTTTGGTAAACCGGCGGCATGACAGCTCCGGTGCTTGGATCGTGGTGTTGCCCGCCGTGTATGGCTTTGGTGTTGAATTTCATGTTGTCGTGTATTCGTGATTCGTGATTTGTTAATTCGTCGTGCAAAGGTAGATTTAATTGATCGTTTTGTGTTTCCGGTTTAACGCTTTTTTAGCCTTGTCGCGATGACGTTTTAAACAAACTTCCGGATGCCCATCATCATTCCCGTATGCATCGCTTCGTGGTAATTGTTGAATTCCATCGCATCTTCGGCGGATTTCATGCTGAAGCCAGACATTGACGTGAATTCGTTATACGTTTTGAAAATCCCGTTTTCCAGATCTTTTTCCGTCTGGTCGATTGTGGTAAAAAGCAATGCGCGGATTTCTTCGATCTCTTCAGGCGTTGCATCGGTTTCGGGACGCGTCCCTTTTTTATATTTGGCGATCATTTCGGGTGAAACCATCATCGGCAGTCCTGAAAGATTGTAAATAAGCATCTGCTGCACGACGATGATGTGCCCGATGTTCCAGATCAGGTTGTTGTTGAATCCGTGCGGTACTTTATTGAGCTGTTCGTGCGTGTAATTGTCGAGAAATTTAGAGATGGTATTCCGGCTGGTTCTTGTTACATTGAAGGTGCGTTGCATTTTTTAAATTTTTCGATAAAAATAAGGAATTTCATTGTGAAATGGATTTTCTTTGTGCAAACCTTTTAAGGTTCAGCGAACACTAATAAAATAAAAAATTAGTGCGCTAAATTATCGCCTTCAAATTACGAATAATTATGGATAAGATTTATTATCTCGCTTCGTGCGATACCTGTCGTAAAATCATCAAATCGCTTCCAAATACGGATAAACTGACGTTTCAGGACATCCGGCAAGACGCGATTACGCCAGAACAGCTTGAAGAAATGTACCGCCTTTCCGGAAGCTACGAAGCGCTTTTCAGCAAAAAGGCACAGCTTTACAAATCGATGAACCTGAAAAACAAAAACCTCACGGAAGCCGATTACAAAAAATATATCCTGGAGCATTATACATTCCTGAGCCGTCCGGTTTTTATCATCGGCGGCAAGATTTACATCGGCAATAGCCAAAAGAATGTGAATGACGTAATTGCCGTTTTAAAATAATGTCCAAACGTCCTCTCGCACTTCTTTCTGCCACTTGTGTATCTGTAATTTACGGTGTCACATTTACGATTGCCAAAGATGTGATGCCGGCTTATGTCGATGCGTTCGGTTTTATATTGCTGCGCGTTGGCGGTTCCGTACTCCTTTTCTGGCTCGTTTGGCTTTTTATGCCCAAGGAGAAAATCGCTCTCAATGATTTTCCGAGAATTATCGCCGCCGCATTGTTTGGCATTGCGCTGAATATGCTCACTTTTTTCAAAGGACTGAGTCTGACCTCACCGATTTCTGCCGCGGTAATTATGTGTACGACGCCCATAATAGTCCTGGTGCTGTCGGCCGTGATTATGAAAGAACGCATGCTCAAACGCAAAGCTTTCGGGATCGTACTCGGATTGGCCGGGACCGCGATTTTGATCCTTTACGGAAAATCAATCGGAAGCGCGACCAATGCCGGTTTGGGGAATTTTCTTGTTTTCGTCAACGCGGTTTCTTATGGATTTTACCTGATTATTGTGAAGAAACTGATGCACAAATACAACGCTTTTACGTTTGTGAAATGGATTTACACGTTTGGTTTCCTGATGGTTCTGCCGTTCGGATTTGACCAGTTTCAGCAGGTCGACTGGGCGATGATTCCTGCCGGTATTGGTTGGAAAATCGCTTTCGTTGTCGTCATTTCCACTTTCCTCACCTATCTGCTGAATTTGCTTTCGATAAAAGAGCTGAGTCCGTCTACGGTTGCCGTTTTCATTTACCTGCAACCTTTATTTGCCACGGTTTTTGCGATTGGCCTGGGCAAAGATGAGTTAACTTTCGTCAAAATTATTTCTGCCGCCCTCATATTTACGGGAGTTTATCTGGTGACGCAGAAAAAACCGACAACCGTTAACCGCTAACCGACAACCATTTTCTTATATTTGTTTCAATTTTTGAATTTCCTATGATACAATCAATGACCGGATTCGGCAAAGCGACTTTGCAGCTGCCAACCAAAAAAATAACCGTCGAGGTAAAATCCCTGAACAGTAAAGGCCTGGATTTAAATGTGAGAATGCCTTCGGTATACCGAGAAATGGAACTCGGCCTTCGCAATGAGCTTTCGCAGAAACTCGAAAGGGGCAAGATTGATTTTTCCATCTACGTGGAAATGACCGGCGAACAGACTTCCACTAAAATAAACGTCCCGATCATCAAGGCCTACATTGCGCAGATGCGGGAAATTTACGCCGATGCCGATGAGACCGAACTGATGAAAATGGCCGTCCGAATGCCAGACGCACTAAAAACAGAACGCGACGAGATAGACGAGAACGACTGGGCGGAAATCCAGGGCGTGATCGGGGAAGGCATTAGAAACTTCCAGCAATTCCGCGTTGCCGAAGGAACGGCTTTGGAAAAAGAATTCCTGCACCGCATCGCCAACATTATGTCACTGATGAACCAGACCGTGGCATTGGACAGTGAGCGTATCGAAACGGTAAAGACCCGTTTACAGGCGGCGATTGAAGAGCTCAAAGTGACTTTGGATGAAAACCGTTTCGAACAGGAACTCATTTTCTATCTAGAGAAATATGACATCACCGAAGAGCAGGTACGCCTCGAAAACCACCTCAACTATTTCATCGAAACACTTGCAGGCAGTGAAGCCAATGGGCGGAAATTGGGTTTCATCACCCAGGAAATGGGACGTGAAATCAACACCATGGGTTCCAAATCGAACCATTCGCAGATGCAGAAATATGTGGTGCAGATGAAAGACGAACTCGAAAAAATCAAAGAACAGGTACTCAACGTACTCTAATATGGAAAAAGGAAAACTAATCGTATTCTCGGCGCCTTCCGGATCAGGGAAAACCACTATCGTACGTCATTTGCTCGGGCTTCCGGAACTCAATCTCGAATTCTCGATTTCGGCCACCTCGCGCGAACCGAGAGGCGAGGAAATCAACGGCACCGATTATTATTTCATTTCACTCGAAGAATTCAAGACACACATCAAGGCACACGATTTCCTTGAATGGGAAGAAGTGTACCGCGATAATTTCTACGGCACTTTAAATAGTGAGATTGAACGCATCTGGTCGCATGGGAAAAACGTCATTTTCGATATCGACGTCGCCGGCGGACTGCGTATCAAAAGCAAGTATCCCGAGGAAACGCTGGCTGTTTTCGTAAAGCCGCCGAGCATCGACGAGCTCAAGATCCGCCTCAAAAAACGATCTACCGAAAGCGACGACAAGATCAATATGCGCATCGCAAAAGCCTCGGTAGAGCTCGCGACAGCGCCGCAATTCGACAAGGTTATCAAGAATTACGATCTCGATGTTGCGAAAAAGGAAGCGTATGAACTTGTTCAGGATTTTATAAAAAAATAATTTACACGAAGATGCGCAGAGAAGTGCGAAGACGCGCAAAGCTTCGTGAATCTCTGTGAACCTTCGCGAATCTCGGTGTAACTGCTATGAAAATCGGACTCTACTTCGGAACCTTCAATCCCATCCACACGGGCCACATGATTATCGCCAACCACATGGCGGAATTTGCCGGACTGGACCAGATTTGGATGGTCGTTACGCCGCACAATCCGCTTAAAAAGAAAGATACGCTTCTCGACGACTACAAAAGATTGGAACTCGTTTTTCTTGCGACAGCAGATTTCCCCAGGATAAAACCCTCCGATATCGAATTCAAATTGCAGCAACCCAATTACACGGCGCATACTTTGGCGCACCTGCAGGATAAATTTTCGAAATATGAATTTGCGCTGATTATGGGCGAAGACAACCTCAAATCCTTCCACAAGTGGAAAAATTACGAGACCATCCTCGAAAATCATGAGATCTATGTGTATCCGCGGATTTCTTCGGAAACAGAGAATCTACAATTCAAAAATCATCCGAAAATACATTTGATCGACGCGCCGGTCGTTGAAATTTCGGCAACTTTCATCCGCGATTCCATCAAAAACAAAAAAAATGTGCGGCCGTTGCTTCCCGAAAAAGTCTGGGAATACATCGACCACAACAACCTTTACAAGAAATAGCTTTGCATTCTTTGCGGTCAATCTAAAAAATCAAAAGGCGTTCCCGAAACAAATTCAGGAACGCCCTTATCAAATAACCCCAAAACAAAACTTAACTAACTTATTAATGTCGTCGCGAAATAACCATTCGCTCCCACATTAGGTTTAACGCATAAAAATCGCGGCCATTGTATGGGCATTCATAATTTTGAGTTAAAATGAAATTGCGCCCCCGGGCTTTATTAACTACAACGTTTTATTGTTCTGTAATTTTGAGTACTTTTGGCTAAATTTAAAGAAGCTATTCCCGCTATCCGTTGCAATCTGTCATTGCGAACAAAGTGAAGCAATCTCCTGCACTTTTTCGCAATCGCAATGCCAGGATTTCCACTGCTATCGGGGCTAAAAAACACCGCATGAAACAACATCCAAAATTTGCCGTAATCGGCGGCGGAAGCTGGGCCACGGCCATTGCCAAAATGTTATGCGTCAACCTGCCTGAAATTGCATGGTACATGCGCAACGAAGAGGCCATCAGTCACATGAAAGCGCACCACCACAACCCAAATTACCTGAGTTCGGTAGAATTCAACATCAACAAACTCAAACTTACGAGCGACATCAACGAAGCCATCGCTTATGCCGATTACATCGTTTTTGCGATTCCGTCGGCATTTTTAGGCGGCGAACTCGAAAAGATGACCGTGAGCCTCAAGGACAAAGTCATTTTCTCTGCCATCAAGGGGATTGTCCCTGAAACCAGCCTGATCGTCGGCGAGCATTTCCACGACACGTACGACCTCGATTACGACAATATCGGTGTCATCACCGGGCCTTGCCACGCCGAGGAAGTCGCGCTTGAACGCCTGTCCTATTTAACCATTGCCTGCGGCGATGCCGTAAAAGCGGGGATCGTGGCCGAATGCCTTTCGGGGAATTACATCAAGGCCAAGACTTCGGACGATATTATCGGGACGGAATATGCGGCGATGCTCAAGAATATCTACGCCATCGCGGCCGGAATCGCACACGGACTCGGTTATGGCGACAACTTCCAGTCGGTTTTGATGAGCAACGGGATCCGTGAGATGAAGAAATTCATCAAGAAAGTGCACAAGATGAAACGCAACATCAACGATTCGGCTTATCTGGGCGATTTATTGGTTACGGGCTATTCGGTGTTTTCAAGAAACCGGATGTTTGGGAACATGATTGGGAAAGGCTACACCGTAAAATCGGCGATGCTCGAGATGAGTATGGTGGCCGAAGGTTATTATGCCGCCAAAAGCGCTTACGAACTCAACCAGCACCATGGCGCGAAAACGCCGATCATCGATGCCGTGCACGATATTTTATATGAAGGAAAGGACGCGAGAAAAGTCTTTAAGAAACTGACGGATAAGTTGGATTAAAAAGAGTCAAGAGAATAAAAAAAGAGACAAGAAGCAAGAAGCAAGAGTCAAGAAGTAAGAGAAGTAAAAAGAGACAGAAAATCAGATCATTATTCTGGCCCTTGTCTCTTTTCTTTTTTATTATAAGTGTCTTGTTTCTTTTTTTATTTTAAGTCTTGACTCTTGCTTCTTGTCTCTTTTTACTTCTCTTATCTCACAATAATGCCGTCCGCAAACACAATCGGCACTTCCTCTGCATAATCTTCATGGATGGAATGTGCGACGAAAGTGAATTTCTTGTCGTATAATGTATTTCCGATGAAAAACGTCACCATGAATTCGTTGTTCAAGACGAGCACGCTTTTCTCGAGCATTTCAATTTTGACTACTGAAACCGGCGGGATTTCGATGAATGCATGGCGCAACAACGACGTTTTTTTCATTTCGCCGTCAATCGTGCCGAACGCTTTCGAAACGACCATGACACTGTCTAATTTGAAATCGGAATCGTTGACGAGATGCACATACCAGACTTTTTCCATAAAATCGTCGTTCCATTCCTGGATTGCGGCGAGGAAAACGTTCTCTACTTCCGGGATGGTGATGTCTTTTTTCATAAACAGAATTTTGATAGTAACGGAGAACCTCGACATTCATTGTTCGTTATCCAATATTCAAACTTTGAATAGCAGCATGTTGAATGTTGATTACCGAATGTTGAATGTTGAACGGAAGCCTAGCCCGGATGGCAGCGGAAATCCTTTTTATTTTTTGTAAAAGAAGCCCTTCGACTGCGCTCAGGGTGACAAAAAATAAAAAGATTGCAGCGTACAGCCGGAATAGCTCCTGATTACTTCGTCAATTCGCAAGCTCGCTGCGCTCGCAATGACGGTACTTCTTTTAAATACTCGACTTGAACTGCTCGAGGAAACGCACGTCGTTTTCATAAAACATGCGAATGTCGCCGATTTGGTAGAGCAGCATCGCGATCCTTTCGATCCCCATTCCGAATGCGAAACCGTTGTATTCATCGGGATTGATACCGCAGTTTTTGAGAACGTTCGGGTCGACCATCCCGCAGCCCATGATTTCGAGCCAGCCGGTTCCTTTGGTGATCCTGTAATCGGTCTCTGTTTTCAGTCCCCAGTAAATGTCGACTTCGGCGCTTGGTTCGGTGAACGGAAAGTACGACGGGCGCAAACGGATTTTTGATTTTCCGAACATTTCCTTGGTGAAATATAAAAGTGTCTGCTTTAAGTCGGCAAACGAAACGTCTTTGTCAATATACAAACCTTCCACCTGGTGGAAAATGCAGTGCGAGCGCGAGGAAACGGCTTCATTGCGGAACACGCGTCCCGGAGAAATTGTACGGATCGGCGGTTTGTTGTTTTCCATATAACGCACTTGTACCGATGAAGTATGCGTGCGCAGCAAAACATCCGGATTCGTCTGGATGAAAAAAGTGTCCTGCATGTCGCGCGCCGGATGGTATTCGGGCAGGTTCAATGCGGTGAAATTATGCCAGTCGTCTTCGATTTCCGGGCCTTCGGAAACATTGAATCCGATGTTGGAAAAAATATCGATAATCTGGTTTTTGACAAGTGAGATCGGGTGTCTTGAACCGACGGTGAACGGTTCGCCCGGACGCGACAGATCGCCATAGACGCCTTTGATTTCGGCTGTGCTTTCGAAGAAATCGGAGATGGTTTTTACTTTCTCTTCGGCCGTTTGCTTGAGTTCGTTGATGATTTGCCCGAATTCTTTTTTCTGGTCGTTCGGGACGTTGCGGAATTCGGCGAAGAAATCGTTGAGCAGTCCTTTCTTTCCGAGGAATTTGATGCGGAACGTTTCGAGCGTTTCCTTATTGTCGGTCTGGAAAGCCCTGGCTTCGGCGATGTATTCTTTAATCTTGTCTGTCATGTTCTTTTCTGTAATCTGGCGAGCAAATTTAAGGTTTTGCCACGAATTTCACGAATTTACGCGAATTATTGTTTTGCTGTATTCTGAAAACTAATCGATCAATTCTTTTTCAAGGAAATAATTCACGATCGCTTCTTTCATCAAAACCGATTGCTCTCCGGCTTTGAGCGGCGGCAGTTCTTCCTTAACGAGGTAATGCGGCCAGCCTTCGGCGTCGACATAATCGAAAGTGTAGAATCCGTAAGGCTCGAGCAGTCGGCAGATGGCGATGTGCATGAGGTTGAGCTTTTCGTCTTTTTTGTATTTCTGGTGGACTTTGCCGAGTTCCTGCACGCCAATCAGGTAAATGATGGCATCTAGGTCGAGGTCTTCGCCCTGCGAGAATTTATCGGACAGGATGCTGACGAGGTTTTCCCAGCGTTCTTTGAGTTGTATATCTCTGGACATTTTTATTGGTATTCGATGTGGGTTTCAGAAATCAGGAAATCAGAGGAAGCAGTGAATCTTTTGATTTCCATCGGAAAGTCGGCATCATTGTAAATGATCTCGTAGTAATATTCGGCTGAAACGGTATTGGTGTCCGGATTAATATCCTGCCATGAAATCGGATTGTTGATGCTCAATCCGTCAAAGCCTTCATTGCCCAATGTAAGCCTTAAATATTTATTCATCCCGCGCATCGGATTGTTTTTCGAGTCGTAAGTGTAAACATTTTTATACGTTGAAGTGCTGAAAACATAGTTTTCCAATAATCTTTGTGTCACATTCCCATTGGTGTAAGTATAGGTATTAGACTGTTGCAATTGCGAATTTGGACCCACAGGATAATAACTTTTTACCGTGGCGACATTCCCGTTGTTATAAGTGTAAATCGTTTGCTCGCTTTGGTCGCTTCCAGAAAGCGTGGAGGTTAAAAGATCGCCATTGTAAGTCAGCGTCGTGAAGCCATCAGCAACACCGTTTTCGAAATAATCCACAGAAGTTACTTTTTCACCATCGTAGTGAAATTGGGAATCGTACGTTTGCGGTCCCGAAACGGTATGCGCACTTATAAGTTGTGAACCGTTGTAAATAAAGTCTGTGACCGAAGTATCTGACCCTGAACCACCGTAATCTGTGAATTGCGTGACTTTTTTTATCACAGGAAAATTTTCTGCCGGTGTTTGAATTGTTTCGGCTACATCCTGGCTGTCGTCTGAACACGAAAACAAGGAAAAGAGGCCGCATAATAGTGAAATTCGTATCAGTGAATATAGTTTCATTTGCTTATTTTTGGGCAAAAGTACGGTATTTATGAATTTAATGGATGTTTTTCTGTGTATCGGTTTGGTTTTCGGGCTGGTAAATGGTTTGAGAAAAGGCTTTTTTGTCGAATTGGCATCGTTGGTTTCGTTGCTGCTCGGTATTTTTGTAGCCATAAAATTCTCTTACCTGATGAAAGCATTCCTCGGAAACCACGGTTTCAGCAGTGGGAAAACCATCGAAGTGCTTGCCTTTGCACTGACTTTTATTGTTGTTGTGGTCGGTGTTTCCCTGTTGGCGAAATTCTTCACTAAAATGGCCGATTTTGCAGCTTTGGGTTTGTTCAATAAATTGCTTGGCGGCATTTTTGGCGTGTTGAAAACGGTTTTAATCCTGAGTATTTTCCTCAACCTTTTGCAGAAAGTGAATTTCGATTACCGTTTCGTTTCCAAAGAAACGCTTGACCAATCAAAACTGTATCAGCCGGTGCAAAAAGTCTCGCGCATGATTTATCCATCGATATCGGAATGGTTTACCGTTTTCAAGTCGGAAGCCTATGAGATGAAAAGTCCCGAAAAAAAGTAATTATTTCACTTCCTTAATCGCGCTGCTTTCGATCCAGCCTTCGGAACCGTCGAGCAGTTCTATTTTCGTCCAGTTGGATGTTTTTTCCTGAACCATGACTTTGGTGCCTTCGTGCAGGATGAACGTGTCGGAAGCGGAATTCCTCGGTTCGCTTTTCACCGCCGCCATTTCCGCAAAAACAATCGCCGGCCTTTCGTTTTCATAATGTGCCTTTTCGAATGCCGCCGCCAGTGCGCTGATCAGGATTACAAAAACCAGCACAAACATCCCGATAAAGAATATGCGTTTGGACAAAGTCGTCTGCGAGAAATAATAGCCCATGAAAAAGAGCAAGAATGCAAACGCAAAACCCACTGCAATCCACGCCCAGGAATCATACGTGAATGTCTCCGTGAAATCGCGCAGCAGTTTGGAAAAGCCCACTTTCGGCACTTCTTTGATTTCGTCGATGGTCATTTTTTGGGCAAAATTCAGGTTGTTGCGGATTTCACTGTCATTTGGAGACAAGACGAGCGCTTTCTCATAATTGTAAATCGCCGGAGCCACTTTATTCTGTTTGTAATAGGCGTTTCCGAGGTTGAAATACAAAGC
>DATHGE010000002.1:0-20405 GCA_035317805.1 Flavobacterium sp.
GTGATTGAAGTTTATAAGACTTTCAACCCTGATATTTCAGGCGATTTTGCCGGAGGCACGTTCAATATCGTCACTTCGCTCAGCGGAAAAAGCACTACGAAACTGAGTATCGGTGCGGGTTATACTACCAACAACAACCTCAAGAAATTCCTGATTGCTCCGGATGCCAACACTACAAAAGGGTATTTCGGTTTCAACGGAAAAGACCGTGAACTTCCAACTGTTTTTGGCGATACGCCGACGAATAAAACGCTTGGCACGGCTGATTCCAATAACGCGTTTAACGACAACTGGAATGTGGATGAAACCAAAAGCCCGCTCAATACCAGCATCGGCTTCCTGCATTCGGAAAAATTTGATTTGAAAAATGAATCAAAATTCTCGTATATCTTTTCGTTGAATTACGACAACAAATACAAAGTAAGAAAAGGCCTTAACAACACCTTTAATCAAAATGGGGAATTGGACAACAGCCTTTATGGCGTAGACAATGCATTCGAGACTTCGACGACTTCATTAATCGGATTGAATTATAAAACAGACAGACTGAATCTTTCTTTCAACACCATGTACCTCCACACTACTGAAAGTACGGTATTGGATCAAACCGGATATACCGGCGGAAACGTTGCGGGATCTATAAGCACCATCAGGACCAATGAATTCTCTGAGTCGAATTACCTCAACGGACAGCTTTTTGGCGATTATGCGCTGACTGCCAACAAAAATCACATGCTTAAAGCCGGCGTTTCTTATGCCAAAACCGATTATTCTATGCCGGATCGCAAGTTCTTTAGCGCTGTAGGACAACCAGACGGATCTTATATAACCAATTACGGCGCCAGCAACTTTATCCGACAGTTCCTCGATATTGACAGCCAGTATTTTTTCTCTGACCTTTTGGAGTACAGCTGGAAATTTGGCAAAAGCGAAGAGAAAAACAACAAGCTGACTATCGGGTACAATGGAAATGGAAATAAAGCGGAAACTTCTTACCGATTTGTGTATTTGAGGGAAGGGGCAACTTCAGCAGGCAGCATCGATGCCGACATCAACACCATCGACAATGTGCTGACGGACGATATCAACCAAGGGCTTGTGTTTTACCGTGAAGGATCGAACGCTTCTTACCAGACCAAACTGGACGAAAGCACCAATGCCGGATATGCCAACCTGCTATTGAAATTCAACAAGCTTGAAGTGAACGGCGGCGTCAGGGTGGAAAGCTACAACAGGAAGCTGCAATACAAATACAATGGAACCTTTGCGAATCCATTGGATTCTAAAACTTTCGACAAGGTGTATGTCTTACCATCTTTGAACTTTAAGTATGGACTTACCGAAAAAGCAAATTTGCGTTTGGCGTTATCACAAACGTATACCAAACCGATCATCATGGAAGTGCTTCCTATTTCGATCGTGAACGCAGACAAAACCACCCAACAAGGAAATCCTTTATTGGTGAACAGCGACAACTACAACGCCGATTTGAAATATGAAATTTTCCCGACGGCAAAGGAAATGATCGCAGTAGGTGTGTTTGGAAAATCAATGGACAATCCGATAGAAAGAACTTTCCGTGCTGAGGCTGGAGGTAATGGTATCACAACTTTCCTGAATTCTGACAAGGCCGTGCTTTATGGGGCCGAACTCGAAGCGTTGGTGGAATTGTCCAGAATTAGTGAAAGCCTTTCCGATTTCTCTTTCGGATTCAACACCTCGATCATGCAGACGAATGTGAAAGTGCCGGAATTCCAATACGATCCGATCCAGGACAAAGTCAATAAATCAGTTGAATCACATCGTGACAGGGAGTTGCAGGGTGCCTCGAAATGGATTATCAACTCTGATTTGAAATACCAGTTCAATTTCTCTGAAGAATGGAACAATACGGTTTCAGTCGTTTATTCTGTCTTCGGAAAAAGAATCTACAGCGTCGGGACAGGCGGATTGGACCATATTTATGAATTGCCGGTAAGCAAACTGGATTTTGTATGGAACAACAGGCTTTCGGAAAAATTCAATTTAAAACTTTCTGTCGATAATATCCTGAACCCGAAGGAAAAATTCGTACAAGGTGACAGAAATTTCAATGATGTAAAAACGATCAATATCATCGCCGACAAAACGCTCAAAGATTACAGCCACGGAACTGGCATATCGGCCACATTGAGCTACACTTTTTAATCCATAATTAATAACTAGTAATACTTAAACACAACAAATTAAATTTTAAACTATGAAAACTAAATTTTTAGCTCTAGCAGCAATCGCAGGTTTGTTCTTCGGATCATGTTCGGATGACGACAACACTACTTACACAGCGCCAGCTCCTGCAGAAGGGACGATTAGCGGAACTTACACAGAAAACACAACTTTCGCTTACGGAAACTACGATCTGGAAGGAATCGTAAAAGTAGCTTCAGGTGTAACCCTTACTTTCGATGCAGGTTCAACAATTACCTGTAGCTCTGAAACAGGAGACAACGCTTTAGTGGTTTTGAACGGTGGAAAATTGATCGTCAACGGAACCGCAGATGCTCCTGTAGTATTTACAGAATCTTCAAAACTTCCGGGATCCTGGGGTGGAATCATCATGTATGGTGATGCGCCGATCAATGCGCTTGGAGGCGTTTCAACCGCTTTGTCTGAAGACGGAAACAGCATTACTTACGGTGGTACAAATGCAGCACACAATGGTGGCGCTTTGCACTATGTAAGGATAGAATATGCCGGTGCAAAATTGGGCGATGGTGTGAAAGAAAACAATGCATTTACTTTCTATTCAGTAGGTTCAGGAACTGTATTGGATCACCTGGTCGCTTACAAAGGTGCTGATGACGGTTACGAATTCTTCGGTGGAACGGTTAGCGCAACCGATATTATTTCTTACGGAAACACAGATGATTCTTTTGACTGGCAAGATGGATGGCAAGGCCAAAACAACTCGAACTGGTATGCCGTTCAGGTAAACAAAGGAAACTTTGGTATGGAAGTGGAAGCGTCTAACAACAACAATGCTTACGGACCTAAAGTATCGAACATTACGTTGAAAAGAGCTACCGGGACTACAACCGAATCAGATACTGACGTTCAGGTTGACGCGATGCAGTTCAAAAGAGAAGGTAACGGAATCTATGACAACATCGTTATCGACGGTTTCGGAACGTATATGGTTGGAGCTACCTCTTACCCTGGTGCTGCTTTGAAAATCCAGGATGATGTTACCAACACGCACCAGGTAAATACTGGAAAATTGAAAATCACGAACGTGAAAATCACCAATACAACCCAGGTAGACCCAATTGGAGCAACAGGTGCAATTATCGTAGCTTTCCCTGCAGGTAACTGGACTACAAGCGGTACTGCTACCGGAGCTACCATTACAGGTGGTGCCTGGACAACGGTTGATGGCGTAAACCTTTTACAATAATAATATCCGTTTTGAATATTTTGAGTGAAGACACCTCTTTCGGGAGGTGTTTTTTTATTTGAAATGTTGCATTTCATCGGAACAACAAAATCATAGAACGATTTTATCTTTAAACATAACACGCTGACGATTTTATGTGCTTATTTTTGGCTTAGTATTTGAAAATAATTTTATACTTTTACCAAATCAAATCTACCCATGGCAAAAAAATACTTTTATATTGTAATATTGATGCTCTGCTTTTCCGCTGTGACCGTTTCGGCCCAGGAAAACAGGCAGCCGGGAAAACAGGACACTGCTATAGACGGATTGAACTTTTATCCGAATCCTGTGAGCAACGGAAAGATATACATCACTTCCAAATCATCCCTCGACAAGGAAGTCACCATTTTTGATGTGTTGGGGAAAAAAGTATTCCAGTCGGTCGTGACTGCCAAAGAACTCAATATCGCCACACTTTCTCCCGGCGTCTACATCATCAAAATCCGCGAAGGCGAAGCTACAGCAACCAGAAAGCTGATTGTAAAGTAACCCAAACCCGCGCTATCCCTAATAATTAATGATTTTTTTACATGCTAATTTTTTAGACTAATAAAAATACTTCCTATCTTTGTACCTTAAATTAATAAATATCTCAAAAATGAAAAAACTTTACACTTTATCTTTTTTATTGGCAGCTGCATTTTCTTTTGCACAAACGCCTATCATTACCGCGATTATGGACGGCGACTGTCCTGGAGGTAATCCAAAAGTATTGGAAATCTATGCCAGCGGAACAGTAGACTTTGGTGCTTATTCAGTAGAAAACCAAACCAACGCAACTGTTGGAACATGGACAGCTACTTTAAGCCTTGCTTCCCTTGGAACTGTCACCAATGATTTCGTATATGTAATACTTGGTGGAAATTCCGCCACTGTTCCTCCCATTGACAATCTTGTTACTTTTAATAATGAAATCCCCGGAATTGCTCCGGCACGTATTCTAAACCCACCAACAGGAACAGGAAACCCACAGCCAATGAACGTAAACGGTGATGACCGTCTCCGTATCATCAACGCTTCAACCTTAGCGGTTGTTGACCAATTTGGCGCTTCTGACATCGACGGTACTGGTACTGCATGGGAATATTTGGATTCTTGGGCAAAAAGAAACAACGGAACAGGCCCTAACGGATCTAGCTTCGATTCTGGACAATGGACATTCGGTGGCGTTTCTTCTTTAGACGGATTGGGAACTTGCCAAAGTGGCGCTTCTTTCGGATCCATCGTAAACTTCGGACAATTCACATTGGCTACACAACAGTTTGCAATCGCAGGTTTGAAAGTATATCCAAACCCGGTAACCAAAGGAAATCTTTTCATCACTTCTGACAGCCATGCTTCGAAACAAGTGGTTATCTTTGATGTATTAGGAAAACAAGTGGTAAACACTACCGTTAATGATCAGCCAATCAATGTGGCCAACCTCAACAGCGGTGTTTACATCGTAAAAATCACTGAAGAAGGAAAAACTGCTACTAAAAAATTAGTTATCCAATAATTAATTTTTTCACATATTCAAAAGCCCCGATTCGCGTCGGGGCTTTTTTTATTGCCTGAACATTCGCGTTTGTTAGTAACTTGTATGGCTGTTCGATTAATGACATTTGCTTGTGGTTATCTTTAACATATAACCATTTAACAATTAGCATTATGAGAACACGATTATTTTTGGGAATTTTTATCGTCGCATTTTCGGCAGCCAACGCACAAACCTTAAGCTTAACAACTACAACTCCTGCATCTTCTGCAACTACTGATGGAGGAACAAGTTTACGATTGGGAACAAGCGCGGGAAATGGAACATTATCAACAGGAGGAAATAACACTTTTGTGGGTTATCAATCGGGAAAAGTAAATACTTCCGGTTCAAATAACACTTTTCTAGGAAAAGATTCTGGAAAAGCCAATACCTCCGGCGTTCAAAACCTTTTTTTCGGATCTGGAGCCGGGTCAAGTAATACAACCGGGGCATACAATGTTTTCTGTGGTAACGCGGCAGGATCTTCTAATACTACTGGTGGCAATAACACCTATTTTGGAAATGCGACCGGTGATCTTAACGCTACAGGTAATGGAAATATCTTTGTTGGGAATTCTGCAGGTCAATCTTCGGGAGGAGGAAATGTCAGTATTGGTGATAATGCAGGACATAACGGAGTAGGAAATACTAATATTTTTATAGGAACATATAGTGGTTTTGAGTGTGAAGGCACAGGGAATGTTTTTGTAGGAAATGAAGTGGGAAGAAGTGGCATAACTGAAAGTAATAAGTTACTCATTGATAATTCTGACAATGCGACTCCATTAATCTGGGGGGATTTTGCTGCAAATCAATTAAAACTTAACGGTAAAGTCGGCACCGGAAATCTAACCGCATTCCCTACAACCGTCGGTACCGCCGATGTAAGCGCTTATTCTCTTTTTGCAAAAGGCGGTATCCTTACAAATGAAATTCGCGTACTCGCTACAGGCTGGGCGGATTATGTTTTTGCTAAAGATTATAAACTGCCAACACTTGCTGAAGTCGAAAAACACATCAAAGAAAACGGTCATTTGAAAAATGTCCCATCAGAAAAAGAAGTGAAAGAAAATGGTATTGAGCTTGGAGAAATTACAAAAATCCAACAGGAAAAAATTGAGGAGTTGACACTTTATATTATTGAGCAGCATAAGATCAATGAAAAGCAATCACAACAGATTGAAGACTTGATCGAAAGAATTAATAACATCGAAAAAAAATAACAGCTATTAAACTAAGAATGTATGAAAAATTTATATTTATGTTTAATATTTTTAGTTTCTGCCTTTAGCGGAATCTATGCTCAAGGCGAAAACAATAATTGGTATTTTGGAAGAAATGCCGGAGTGAATTTCGCAACAAATCCACCTACTGCAATTACAACCAGTAGCATGGTTCAACTTGAAGGCGTAGCATCAATAAGCAGTCCGAATGGATCTATTCTTTTCTATACTAATGGCGTCAACGTTTGGAATAAATTAGATCAAGTTATGCCTAACGGGTCCGGTTTGTTAAGCGATAATTCTGCTGCACAAGGTGTCGTAATTGTACCTTTTCCAGGTCAGACAAATAAATTCTACATATTTACTGCATATAGCGGACCGATGTATGTCCCAATTGCAGCTCCTTATAATTATTCTGTAATTGACATGGATCTCGATAATGGCAACGGAGATATTATCTCTGGACAGAAAAATTTACCTCTTTATGACGAAACCGGCAAGAATACACCCTTAGCCGCGAATTCTCCTTCATACGAATCTATGACATTTACACAAACCACAAATGAAAATGGATATTGGCTACTTATTCCCAGAACTTATGCTATCAACAAATTATATTGTTATAAAATTGACAATTCCGGGTTAATTAATAATCCGGTTGTTAACAATTTAAATTTCGGAAGTGCCAGCATGAGTGTTCAGTCAGGCTCTATAAAAGTTTCTCCTGACGGTGGTTATATGGCTATTTCCAGGGCTATCTTTAATCAAGAATTAAAGATCTACTCTTTTAATAATTCTTCAGGAACAATCAGCTCTATAATAGGAACTTGCAGCAATTGCAATGCAAATTCCGTCGAATTCTCGATTGATGCCAAATTATTATTCTTTGTTTCTTTTTATAATGGGTTTAATGTCATGGATGTTGTCACAGGTAATATAAGGCACATGTTTACAAGTGCTTTCGGAGAGGCGGTTATTCAAAGAGCTATTAATAATGAAATTTATGTAAGCAAATACATTGCTGCATTACCTCCTTCCGAAGGCAATCCAAATTTTAATACTATTTTATATAAAATTAGTAATGCGACTTCATATGCAAATGCAAATATTACGACTACTGGTCAAATTTCATTAGGAACTAATAGATTTGCACAAATAGGTCTTCCTCCTATTATCTTTCCAATTAGCAATAATACTTGTCTTGACAAAAGAACTCTTAGTAACTTAATCCAGTTATCCAACACAACATATACTGCGGCGACTAGCATAACAACCCAAAATAATTATGTGGTTAATTCTGGGCTGACAGTTGATTTAAGGGCAGGCAATTCAGTTTTGCTAAAATCAAATACTTTTATTCAAACAGGCGCATCTTTTTTAGCTAAAATTGAAGCATGTACAGTTCTTTCCAAGGATTCAAATACCGATTTCCCAAAGTCATATGAGAAAAATTTACCTTGGTCAATTAATTACCCTGAAGGAAACGAAACTTTTGATTTGGATATATATCCAAATCCATCAAGCGATTTTGTGAATATTTTAAGCGAAGATATAATTAGCAACATAGTTGTATCGACTATTGAAGGTAAACGCGTTTTTAATTCCGTAATAAATGAAACAAATTATCAACTTGATGTTCAGGGCTATTCAAAAGGAATATATATTCTGTTAGTCGAGACTGTTTCTGGCAAAACTGCTACTAAAAAATTAGTTATCCAATAATTAATTTTTCACATATTCAAAGCCCCGATTCGCGTTGGGGCTTTTTTTATTTCGTTACTTTTGCAAAAAAATTGTTGATTTCACCATCCGAAATATTCGCAATCTCCGGCCAGAAGCAGTTTGAAAAAGCCGCCCTGAAAGTGTTTCGTTTCCAATACGAGAACAATGCCGTCTATCGTGAATTCTGCGAATTCCTCAAAGTGGAGAAACAGTCGGTCAAATCGCTGCAGCAGATCCCGTTCCTTCCCATACAGTTTTTTAAAAGCCACGAAGTCGTTACCGGAAATAATCCTGTCCAGGAAATTTTCACCAGCAGCGGAACCACCGGAAGCATTAACAGCCGCCATTTGGTGACCGATGTTTCCCTTTATGAAGAAAGTTATAGAAAAGGCTTTTCTCAATTTTACGGCGATATCGAAAATTATGTCGTGCTAGCCTTGCTTCCGTCTTACCTCGAAAGAAACGGCTCGTCTTTAATTTATATGGTGGAAGATTTAATTAAGCTGACCAATAATCCCGACAGTGGATTCTACCTGCACAACCACGACGAACTCATCGCAAAATTAACCGCTTTGGATAATGCGGGGCAAAACGTCATCCTTATCGGCGTCACCTACGCTTTGCTCGATTTGATCGAAAAACAAGCTTTCCGGCTCCAAAATACAATCATCATGGAAACAGGCGGAATGAAAGGCCGGCGCAAGGAAATGATCCGCGAAGAGCTCCACGCACAACTGTGCGAAGGCTTTGGCGTTTCAGCCATCCATTCCGAATACGGTATGACCGAATTGCTTTCACAGGCCTATTCTCTGGGCAACGGGGTTTTCGAATGCCCAAACTGGATGCAAATCCTGATCCGCGATACCGAAGACGCGCTCACTTACGTCGATGAAGGAAAAACCGGCGGCATCAACGTGATCGATCTGGCGAATATCAATTCGTGTTCGTTTATCGCCACGCAGGATCTGGGCAGGAAAACCACAAACAATTCGTTTGAAGTGCTGGGCCGTTTCGACAACAGCGACATTCGCGGCTGCAACCTGATGGTTTTGTAATATGGGAAAATTTAGACTGGCTTTCGTCCTGCTGTTTTATTTCGCCGCCGTTTCGGCACAACCGTTGAAAGTGACCATCGATTCCATTTCATCCAACGATTCAAATTCGCTCAAACGGAAATACACGATCAGTTACCATATCAAAAACAATACTTCCCAACCGATTTCATTTTTCCTGCATCCGAATACGCTGATCGCCAACGCCGCAAGCTCGATGACTCTATTCGCCGTCTACAAGATTTACCAAAACGGGATTTTACAGGATATGGACGGACCGTTTTTTGAACGCGAATTCCCAGAAATGGAACAGCTTGAGCAATTCGGCAACTATAATTCGCCCGAAGCCAAGGCGCTCATCAAAAAAACAAACGAAAAACACAAAGCCGAACACGTCGCAATGCTCGAAAATTACCACAAAAACGGCGGTACAAACCCCGATGAAAAATGGATTATCCGAAACCAGAAACTGCTGCAGTCTAAAATGACATTACAACCCGGCGAAACGAAAAGCCTCACCATCCATAGCAATTGGGATCGAATCCGAACCGTAAACAACGGCGATATCGAATATTACCTCAATGAGAAAGACCATTTCGAATTTGAACTGATTTTGGATTTAAAGAAAACTTTATTTAAGGACGAACTCTCTGAAACCGAATTCACCCAAATCAAAAAAGACCCAAATTTTATCGAAGGGATTTTCGCTTCCAATAAAATGGACATTAATTTCGGGGAATAAAAAATCCGGCAACATTGCTGAAACCGGATTCTGATTTTTTGCTGTAGAAATTAAACTACCCGAAGCACGAAATAATTCTTCTTCCCGCGCTGTAACAATATAAATTGGTTATTGATCAAGTCAGCCGTCGAAAATTTAAATTCCTCCGTCACCTTTTCCTTATTTACCGCAATCGAATTCTCCGCCAAAGCGCGTCTTGCCTCGCCATTTGATTTTAAGAATCCTGATTTTTCATTCAAAACAGCAACGATATCCAAGCCGCCTTCAATAGCACTTCTCGAAATCTCCGCCTGCGGAACGCCGTCAAAAATCTCCAAAAACGTCTGCTCGTCCAAAGTTTTCAAGTCTTCTGAAGTAGAATTTCCAAACAAGATATTCGAAGCTTTGATCGCATTTTCCAATTCAGTTTTACCGTGTACGAAAATCGTAATTTCCTCCGCCAATTTCCGTTGCAAAACACGCAAATGCGCCGCTTCTTTATGTTCCGAAATCAATCCGTCAATCGTATCCTTATCCAAAAATGTAAAAATCCTGATATACTTTTCCGCGTCCTCATCCGAAGTGTTGAGCCAGAACTGGTAAAATTTATACACCGAGGTCTTATCGGCATCAAGCCAGATATTCCCGCCTTCCGATTTCCCGAATTTAGACCCGTCCGCTTTCGTAATCAAAGGCGTCGTCAATGCAAATGCTTTCGCTTCCGTATTCGGATTCATCCTGCGCACCAGTTCCGTTCCCGTAGTGATATTTCCCCATTGGTCCGAACCGCCCATCTGCAAAATGCAGTTGTAGTTTTTGTGCAAATGGTAAAAATCGTAACCCTGGATCAACTGGTAGGTGAATTCCGTAAACGACATGCCGTCGCCGGTTTCACCCGACAATCTTTTCTTCACCGAATCCTTCGCCATCATATAATTGACCGTGATGCGTTTGCCGACTTCCCGCGCAAATTCGATAAACGTGAAATCCTTCATCCAGTCGTAATTGTTCACCAAAACTGCAGCGTTTCCATCATTAGAATTAAAGTCCAGAAATCTGGACAACACGCTTTTGATTCCCGCCACATTCTTCGCCAAAGTTTCCTCATTGAGCAAATTGCGCTCGTCCGATTTCCCCGAAGGATCGCCGATCATTCCCGTTGCGCCGCCCACCAAAGCGATCGGCTTGTGACCGAAATTCTTGAGATGCACCAGCAAAATAATCTGCACCATGCTCCCGATATGCAGCGAATCCGACGTCGGGTCAAAACCGATATACGCCGTCGTCACTTCCTTCAGCAATTGCTCTTCGGTCCCGGGCATGCTGTCGTGGTACAATCCGCGCCACTTAAACTCTTCAACTAAATTCCTCATGTAAAAAACTTTGCGCAAAGATAGAATTTAATGTTTAATCGTGGATTTGTGGATTCGTTAATTTGTGCAGAAAAACCACTCCAATTATTTATTGTTCCTGTAAGATTTTTTTAGGAGCATGTTCCTGCTGTCCGCTCTATCTTTTCCCTGCTAAAGAAGCAGGAAAAAGGATGCCGCTTCCATCAGGGCTAGGCACTTTCAAAATTGAACATTCGTTATTCTTCATTCAACATTTAAAAATTTTGAACAACGAATGATGATTAACGAATTTTGAAATTCAGGACTTTGCCACTATCTTTACCACATGATTCTAGTCACAGGAGGAACAGGTTTGGTCGGCTCGCATTTACTGCTGCATTTGCTCGAAAATGGCGAATCGGTCAGCGCGATTTACCGCCGCAACGCGTCCATCCAAAAGACAAAGGCCATTTTCAGGCTTACCGGCAAAGAGAAACTGTTCGACCAGATCGACTGGATCGAAGCCGACATCAATGATGTGCCTTCCTTAGAATTCGCGTTCCGAAACATCGAATACGTCTACCATTGCGCAGCCGTGCTCACTTTCGATCCGGCCTTGGAGAACAAATTGCGAAAAGTCAATATCGAAGGGACGGCGAACGTAGTTAATTTCTGCCTGCAGTACAAAATCAAGAAACTGTGTTTCATCAGCTCCATCGCCGCACTTGGCGACCCAAAAGAACACGAACCCATCATCACCGAAGAAACCGAATGGAATCCCGAAAAGTCACACAGCGACTACGCGATTTCTAAATACGGTGCCGAAATGGAAATATGGCGCGGCCAGCAGGAAGGACTCGAAGTCGTGATTGTAAATCCGGGAGTGATTCTCGGAAATAGTCCCGACGCATCAGGATGGAAGAACGGCAGCGGCGAGATCTTCACGCGCGTGGCCAACGGATTGCCATTTTACACCAAGGGAACTACCGGTTTTATCGCAGTGGAAGATGTCGCGGAAATCATGTACCGGTTGATGAAAAGCGAAATTTCGGGCGAACGTTTTATATTGGTTTCCAAAAACATCCCTTTTGAGCTGATACTCGGAAATATCGCTTCGGCGTTAAAAGTCAAATCGCCGTTTATTTATGCCAAACCGTGGCTCACTTCCCTCAGCTGGCGGTTGGATTGGCTGGCGTCTTTTTTCGGAAGGAAAAGAAAACTAAGCCAGGCGATGGCACGGTCCCTGCACAGCCGGAGTCTTTTCTCAAATGCAAAAATCAAGGCCGCCCTGCACTATCAATTCAGGAATATCCCGGAAACCGTCAAGGCCATTGTCCCAAACTTTCCGATACGCAAAAAATAAACTTACTCGATGCGCTGCTCGTTTGAGCTGGTATTTGTTGGAACGACTTTTTCCCCTTTTACTTTCGCAATCGAGTCTGCGGCCTTTCTTTCCTTATCCATCCTTTCGGCAACCTTGTCGTAAATTTCCTTATACTGGCCGATATCGGCAGCATAATATTGGCTGTTCTGTGCAAACTGCAGGCTGTCGATGCTGTACTTTTTGTAGATATAATCAGGGCTCACATTGTTTTCATTGGATCCCGGGTTTCTTGATTTCATCGCTTCCATAACCGAAAGGTCATAGATGATTTTTGTCATCGTTTCCTTGTCGATGAGTTTGTCAGGTTTTGTGACCGCCGTTTTACCGCAGCTGATTCCCAAAAACAATACGCTCAAAAAAAACAAAACTTTTTTCATAATCGGAATATTATCTGTCAAACAAAAGGCGTTTTCCGCAATGGATGTCTTTCACCTTGAAATTGTTGTAAACCAGTTGGCCATTCACAAAGGTATGGGTAATGCGCGATTTAAAGTTCACGCCTTCCAACGGCGACCAGCCGCATTTGTATAAAATATTTTCCTTTTTCACACTCCATGGCAATCCCGGATTCACGATGACCAGATCGGCATAGAAACCTTCTCTGATAAATCCGCGCTTCTCAATCTTAAAGATTTTCGCCGGATTGTGTGCCATTTTCTCGACGATTTTCTCCACGGAAATTTTTCCCTGGTGGTACGCCTCAAACATCGCAACAACGGCATGTTGCACCAACGGTCCGCCCGAAGGCGCTTTAAGGTAAGGCTGTTTTTTCTCTTCGAGCGTGTGCGGTGCGTGGTCGGTCGCAATGACATCGATGCGGTCGT
Organism: Flavobacterium sp.; assembly: GCA_035317805.1. Classification (GTDB taxonomy): domain Bacteria; phylum Bacteroidota; class Bacteroidia; order Flavobacteriales; family Flavobacteriaceae; genus Flavobacterium. The sequence goes on from DATHGE010000002.1 coordinate 13,252, forward strand.
CGAGCAGTGCTTCCCACAATGCCTTGCGATCGTCTGCGGTTTTTACTGCGGGATTCCATTTAATCAGGTTGCCTTTGGTGGCATAATCGTCATTGGTGAACCACAGATGATGGATGCAGACCTCGGCGGTGATTTTCTTTTCCTCAAGTGGGATTTTGTTCGTGAACAATTCCATTTCCTTTGCCGTGGAAAGATGGAAAATATGCAATCTTGCCCCAGTTTTCTTCGCTAAAGCCACGGCTTTTGAAGACGAAATATAACACGCCTCAGCACTGCGGATCAGGTGATGCACCGTTACCGGAACATCTTCGCCATATGCTGACTTATATTTTTCGAGATTGTCTTTGATGGTTTGCTCATCCTCGCAATGCACGGCAATCAGCATTTTTGTACTCGAGAAAATCTTTTCCAGGACTTCCTCATTGTCCACCAACATATTTCCGGTTGACGAACCTAAAAATATCTTTATCCCCGCAACGTTCTTCGGATTGGTCTTCAGGACTTCTTCGAGGTTGTCGTTCGTCGCGCCCATCATAAACGAATAATTCGCATACGAAGCCGTCTCTGCAATCTGGTATTTCTCTTCGAGGATTTCCTGCGTTACCGCATTCGGGATTGTATTGGGCTGCTCGATGAAAGAAGTGATTCCGCCTGCAACGGCCGCTCTGGATTCGGATGAAATGTCGCCTTTATAAGTCAGCCCCGGCTCGCGGAAATGCACCTGGTCGTCAATCGCGCCCGGAATCAGGTAACTTCCTTCGGCGTCGATAATTTTTGTTGTGGAAGATTTGACGCTGATTTTTTCGGCGATCTCAACGATAAATTCGTCCTCAATCAATACATCGCCTTCGAAAATAGTTCCTTCGTTGACGATTTTGGCATTCTTAATTAAAACCCTGTTCATTTTGTCTCTTACTTATAACCTGTTGAAAAACCTTCTTATCCTTAAGGAAATCACCCCGAAAACTGCCTCTTTGATAATGGCGTTGCTCATTTTGGATTGCCCTTTTGTGCGATCGGTAAAGATAATCGGCACTTCGGTAATTTGGAAATTTTTGGCAAATGCCCTGTATTTCATTTCTATCTGAAACGCATAACCGATAAACTTTATTCTGTCGAGGTTGATGCTTTCCAGAACTTTACTTTTATAACAGATAAAACCTGCGGTCGCGTCATGGATTTTCATCCCGGTGATCATCTTGACATAGACCGATGCGAAGTACGACATCAGCACGCGGTTCAGCGGCCAGTTGACCACATTCACACCAGTGACATATCTAGACCCAATCGCCACATCGGCCATCCCGAAATGACAGGCGTCGTATAGTTTTTCAAGATCGTTTGGATTGTGCGAAAAATCGGCGTCCATTTCGAAAACAAATTGGTACTTGCGTGCCAATGACCATCTGAAACCATGAACGTAAGCAGTGCCGAGTCCGGATTTCTTTTCCCTTTTTTCCAAAAACAGCCGGCCTTCGAATTCCTGTTGCAATGCGATGACTTTGTCGGCGGTATGATCTGGGGAATTGTCGTCTACGATCAGGATGTCGAATGGCTTGTGTTGCGAAAGAACAGCTCTCACAATACTTTCTATGTTCTCAATCTCGTTATATGTTGGAATTATAACAATACTGTCGCTCATGACAATCGTTCGGTTTAGAGGGCAAAAATAAACTTTTTATGGCAGTTGCGTCATAATAAAATTATAATAAAACGGGTTTTGCGGGTTTTGAAAATATTCTTTTCGGAAAATGCGCCGAATCGCACCCGGAAGTGGTTTGAAAATCAGAAAAATTACTAATTTTACACCCATTATGATGGACAATGTACTTCACCCCCGAATCATGGAACCGCGCGACTGGGCGACCATCATATTTGTGGTTTCCTTCATACTGATCGCCGTGGCCAAATCGGCTTTTGAGACGCGATTTAACGATTACATAAGGCTGATCGTTTCCGACAAATACATCAAGGTCTACAGCGACAGCAAGCACCTGATGAGCGGTTTTACGATTGCGCTGTTTCTCGTGCAATTGGTTTCGCTCGCATTTTTTATCCAATTGGTGCTGGGTTATTTTGGCTATGTGTCTAAAACAGACTGGATCGTTTTCATACAGATCATCACTTTCCTGACGGTATTTGTGCTGTCTAAATTCCTGATAGAGAAGATTGTAGCAACGACATTTAACATCGAGGAATTTACCGAACAATTCAACCTGCAGAAAGTAAGTTACCGGACCTATATCGGGTTGCTCGTGCTTCCAATCGACATTATCTTGTTTTATAATGACAATCCGTCAAAAATGCTCATTTTATCCTTTATTGTTATCGTTTTGGCAATAAACCTGTTAACTTATTTAATTTCGCTAAAGAATTATCAAAACTTGTTATTTGGCAAGTTGTTTTATTTTATTTTATATCTTTGCGCACTTGAAATAGCGCCTTACTATTTTATGTATTATTGGTTTACGAAAAGTTAGCATATCAGAGAAAATGTCAATTATGAAAGTGAAAACTATTTTGGTGTCACAACCGGAGCCTAAAGTTGAAAATTCCCCATACTTTGAATTGCAGCAAAAGCACAAAGTGAAAGTCGATTTCAGGCCTTTTATTCACGTTGAAGGAGTCAGTGCTAAAGATGTCAGATTACAGAAAATCGACCTAAATAATTTTACCGCGATTATCTTAACGAGCAAGAATTCTGTCGACCATTTTTTTAGGGTTGCAGAGGAAATGCGCTATAAAGTTCCCGAAGGGTTGAAATATTTCTGCCAGTCGGAAGCCGTCGCTTTCTACCTCCAGAAATACGTAGTTTACAGGAAACGCAAGATTTATGTCGGCCAGAAAGATTTCGCCGATTTGTCGCCGCTGATTAAAAAGTACAAGGATGAGAAATTCCTTTTGCCGGCTTCAGACCAGTTGAACGCCGATGCACCGCAGACCTTAAACAATCTTAAAGTAGATTGGACAGAAGGCACTTTTTACCGGACTGTGATGAGCGACCTGTCTGATCTGGCAGATGTTTATTACGATGTTTTGGCTTTCTTCAGCCCAACCGGAATCAAATCGTTGTTTAAGAATTTCCCCGACTTCGAGCAGAACAATACGCGCATTGCCGTTTTTGGAAGCACCACGCAGAAAGAAGCGTTGGAGCACGGACTCAGGATCGATATCCTCGCTCCTACGCCTGAAACGCCATCGATGACCATGGCTCTTGAGAAATACATCGCTGAGGCCAATAAAGGAAAATAATGAATTGAAAATACTATAAAAGAAAAGTCCCGATTTGCGTCGGGACTTTTTTTATTAGGATTTACCGTCACTTCGAGTAGATTTCGCAGCAAAGCGAAGAAATTGTATCGAGAAGCACCGAAGAAGGGTTCCCGATACATTTTTGCTTCATTGCATTACGCAAAATACCCGAACTGACGTAGCCTAGTTTTTCACTTCATTTCGCATAAAAAAAGCGCTGTCGATTAAACAGCGCTTTTTTTGGAATAACAATAACTATTATAATTGTGGCCCGGCCTTTACCAGGCTTTCGCCTTCTGCATTATCGGTATATTGTGCAAAGTTTTTGATGAACAATCCCGCAAGGTCTTTTGCTTTTGTTGTCCATTCGTTTGCATCCGCATAGGTTTTTATTGGGTCTAAGATTCCGGTATCGACCCCTTCGAGTGCGGTCGGGATCTGGAAATTGAAGATCGGCAACGTCTGCATTTCAGAATGCTCAATCGAGCCGTCTAAAATCCTGTCGATGATCGCACGCGTATCTTTAATCGAAATCCTTTTTCCTGTCCCGTTCCAACCGGTATTCACCATGTAGGCCTGTGCGTTGTGCGCATCCATTTTCTTTACCAATTCCTGTCCGTATTGCGTTGGGTGCAAAGAAAGGAATGCTTTCCCAAAACAGGCCGAGAATGTCGGTTCCGGTTTGGTCACGCCACGCTCGGTTCCGGCCAGTTTAGCCGTGAATCCCGAAAGGAAGAAATATTTGGTCTGCTCCGGAGTCAGTTTTGAAACCGGCGGCATTACGCCAAAAGCATCAGCCGTGAGGAAAATTACCTTGTTTGCGTGTCCGGCTTTGGAAACTGGCTTCACGATATTATCGATATGGTAAATCGGGTAAGAAACACGTGTATTTTGCGTGCAGGAACCGTCTTTGAAATCGATCTTTCCGTTGGCGTCAACGGTTACATTTTCTAATAATGCGTCTTTTTTGATGGCGTTGAAGATGTCCGGCTCGTTCTCCCTGCTCAGATCGATGGTCTTGGCATAACAGCCGCCCTCGAAATTGAAAACGCCGTCATTGTCCCAGCCATGCTCGTCATCGCCGATCAATTGTCTTTTCGGATCGGTTGACAAGGTTGTTTTCCCTGTTCCGGATAATCCGAAGAAAACAGCAACATCGCCATTCTCGCCTTTGTTTGCCGAACAGTGCATCGAAGCGATTCCCTGTAATGGCAAGTAATAATTCATCATCGAGAACAATCCTTTTTTCATTTCGCCACCATACCAGGTTCCGCCGATAAGTTGTACTTTTTCGGTCAGGTTGAAGGCAATATAGACTTCAGAATTCAATCCGTGTGCGGCAAAATCCTTAAATCCTTTTTTGGAGGCGTTCATTACCACGAAATCGGGCTCGCCGTAATTCTCAAGTTCCGCTTCGGTCGGGCGGATGAACATATTTTTTACGAAATGCGCCTGCCAGGCCACTTCTACAATAAAACGTACTTTTAATCGGGTATTTTCATTCGCTCCGCAAAACGTATCCACAACAAATAATTTTTTTCCGGAAAGCTGGCTAACGGTATTTTCCTTTAAGGCATTCCAGGTGTTTTGTGAAATCGGCTTATTGTCGTTGACCGCTTTCTCTGATGGCCACCAGATCGTGTCTTTGGTCACATCGTCTTTTACAATATATTTATCTTTTGGGGAACGTCCGGTGAAAACTCCGGTCATTACGTTTACGGCTCCAAGTTCCGACAGTTGGCCTTTTTCGAAGCCTTCCAGGTTCGGATTCAATTCTTCATCATACAGCAAATCGTATGACGGGTTGTAAATTATCTCTTCGGCATTTTTAATTCCATACTTTTCTAGCGAAATCGATTTCGTAGCTTGAGTGTAATTATCCATAAATTTGAGTTTGTGTTGACACTTATTAAGGGGACAAAAGTAAAAATTAAATTTTAGATAGATTAATTTTCGGGAAATATTATGATTTTTTGCGCATCAAATCGACAAAAAGCCAAAACCATGCGACAATCAGTAATAATCCTCCAATCGGAGTGACAATTCCAATAAGTTTTAAGTCAATGCCGGTGACGGATTTTGTGGCCAGAAAATAAATCGATCCCGAAAAAAAGATGACGCCGATCAACGTGAGCCAATAAATCCCTTTTTGTGCCTTTTCGGAAATGGATGTTGTCAATCCGATGAACAAAAGGAACAGCGCATGGTACATCTGGTATCTGACTCCGGTCTCAAAAGTGGCCAGTTGTTCGATGGTTAATACGGTTTTTAATGCGTGCGCCCCGAAGGCTCCGAGAATGATGGCAATCATGCCGAGTAAGGCTGCGGTGGAAGTGATTTGTTTTTGCATTGCTGTTGTGTTTTGGAACGTAAAGGTAATTATTATTCGCGTCAATAGCCCGGATGGGAAGCGGTATCCTTTTGCGGCTCCGCTGCGCGGAGCCGCAAAAGATAAAGCAGACAGCCGGATTGGCTTCTAAACAAAAAAAAATTACATTTGCACTTTAAAATCAAACCAATGAGGAAAATACTTTTTGTTCTGACTTTGTTATCTGCCGGATTGGTTTCGGCGCAGGCGGTAAAACCGGGCGAAAAATTCGTTTATGCGGCTTCCTATAATATGAGCGGGCTCGCGACGGCGCTGGCGCAGGTGAAAATGGAAACCGAAACGGTGAAGACTTCTAAAAATACGCTGTTGCACCTGAGCTGCGAGGCGACGACTTACAGCAAATGGGATTCGTTTTTTAAGATCCGCGACTCTTACGAATCGTATGTGAATCCGGCAACTTTTAAGCCAAGCCTTTACAAACGCGACATCCTCGAAGGGAAATACACGAAAAAGGAAAAATATATTTTCAGGAATGACGGTACGATTGTGAGCACGGCTTCCAAAAATAAGGCGGCTGAAACGAAAAAGACTTTCAGCGTGGGCAGCTCGACCAATGACGTCGTGACGATTTTATACAAATTGCGCAATGTGGATTTCAGCAAATTCAAACCCGGGCAAATCCAGTCGTTCAACGTAGTTTTTGACGAGAAGGAAATGACGGTTGCCGCCAAATATATGGGCAAGGAAACGGTTAAGGCCGGAAATCTTGGGGCTAAAGAATGCTACAAAATCTCGATTGCCGCGAAGACGAAAGTTCTCAAAGGCACCGATAAAAACATTGTCTGGCTGACGGCCGACACGAAGAAAGTGCCGGCGCTGATCAAATTCAGCATTCCCGTCGGAACCGGGCAATTAACCTTAACTAACGCAAGCGGATTGTAACCATGAGAAAAGTATTTAATGTTTTAGCCGTTGTTTTTATAATCGTTTCAATCGCATTCGTGATTTTCCCGATGGATACTATTGGATTGATTCCTGTTGGAATTGCTTTGGTTTTTGGAATCCTGGCATTTGTGATTGCCGAGAGTGAGCAGAAAAAATTTCCGAAATTGTTGCTGATCATTTCTGGAATTTTGTTGGTGATTATACTAGCAAGACACTTTTTAATTGCCGATGAGGTTGCTGATGATCCACAATCTGAGCAGCGAAAAATTGAACGAAAAACCGAAGACCTCAAAGACCTTGAGGAAATGGAAGCGCAATAAGTTTTTTAGCCACGAATCGCACGAATTTTCGCAAATCATTCGTGAAAATTCGTGTAATTCGTGGCTATCTTTTTTATAAAACCAAAGCCTGTGAAATTTACAGGCTTTTTTGTATTTGCATTTTCCAAAATCAAATTCATACATTTGCGCACTTACAAATTTACAATGAGAAATATCCTGATTATCGGCGCCGGACGCTCGGCTTCTTCCCTTATAAAATACCTGTTGGGCAAATCGTATGCAGAAAACCTGCACGTCACCATTGGCGATTTATCGCTCGAACTTGCCCAAAGAAAAACAAACGACCA
>DATHGE010000003.1:0-5809 GCA_035317805.1 Flavobacterium sp.
CCGTAAAACTGTTGTTTTCAGAAAATATCGGGATCATTTTCCAGGCGGATGCTGCCGTCGAAAATACTTTTAATGAAAATGGGATTGCGTTTTTCAACATTGGAAAAGCGACTGAAAGCAATACCGTAAACATTAAAAATGGCGCTTCTGCCCTAGCCTTCAATGTTTCCAAACTGAGAGATACATGGTACAAAACTTCATATTTGCTCGACCAGAAACAATCGGGAAAGCAAAAAGCAAAAGAGCGTTTCGACAACTACAAAAACCAACCGTTGCAGTACACTTTTCCATCACATTTTGACGGAAAGAAACCGAACATCGACCATTCCAAGCCAAAACCGAAAGCGGCAATCATCCGTGAAAAAGGAAGCAATTCGGAGCGCGAAATGGCCAACGCCATGTACCTCGCAGGTTTTGATGTAAAAGACGTGCACATGACCGATTTGATTTCTGGGCGCGAGACTTTGGAAGACATCCAGTTCATCGGCGCAGTCGGCGGATTTTCAAACTCTGATGTCCTGGGTTCGGCAAAAGGCTGGGCCGGCGCATTCCTGTACAATGAAAAAGCGAAAATGGCTTTGGAGAATTTCCTCAAAAGAGAAGACACTTTATCAGTCGGAATATGCAATGGCGCACAATTGTTCATGGAATTGGAAGTGATCAATCCCGAACATGAGAAACACGGAAAATTAAGGCATAACGATTCGCGCAAGCACGAAAGCGGGTTCACTTCTGTGAAAGTACAGGAAAACAATTCGGTGATGCTTTCGACTTTAGCCGGAACCACTTTGGGCGTCTGGATTTCGCATGGCGAAGGGAAATTCGATTTGCCTTACGAAGAAAACCGTTATGATATCGTGGCGAAATATGCTTACGAAGGTTATCCTGCCAATCCGAACGGCTCGCATTTCGATATCGCGATGATGGCTGATAAAACCGGAAGGCATTTGGTGACAATGCCGCATATCGAGCGCTCTACCTTCCAATGGAACTGGGCCAATTATCCTGACGGACGAAACGATGAAGTCGCGCCGTGGCTCGAAGCGTTTGTCAATGCGAGGAAATGGATTGAAAATAAATAATACATTTTTTAGTCACGAATTACACAAATTTTCACAAAGCCATTTCGTAAAAATTTGTGTAATTCGTGGCTAATTTTTTTAAATTATTTCTGCGCCTTTAGCTTATACTTTCTTTCTTTATATAAATACGAAGCGGCGGTGACATGCGCGAGCGCGTCTTTTGCCAGCTCCGGATCCAGTTTCACCGGAATCATAATCGTGTCGTTTTTCAGTTCAAATTGCAACGGATCTTTATTTGGCTGCATAATTACCACCTGATTCCCTACGCGGAAAGCGTTGTTGTCGTGGAATTGCATGATTGCGCGCCCGATTGTGGTTTCAGGTAATTTGAATAAATCGCGTCCCGGCATCGGCGTTTCAAGATTCATCCCGATCAAATTCAATAGTGTTGGCGGAATATCGATCTGGCTGCTGAGTTTGTCATACGCTTTCCCTTTCGGCACGCCCGGCCCGAGAATGAGCGCCGGAATGTGGAATTTGTTGATTGGAACCAGATTCTGTCCGTAAGTCCTGGTATTGTGATCGGCGATGACGATGAAAATCGTATTCTTGAAATAGGGTTCTTTCTTCGCCATTTCGAAGAATTTCCCAATCGAATAATCAGCGTATTTCATGGCATTGTTGACCGTCTGTTTGTTCTTGTCATACAATTGGATCCTGCCATCCGGGAATTCGAACGGCTCGTGATTTGAAGTCGAAAACATCAGCGAGAAAAACGGCTTGTCACCTTTCGATTTGAAATAGTCGTTCGCCTTTACCGCCAAATCTTCATCCGAGTAGCCCCAGGTTCCGTGGAAAGCCATTTTCTGTTTGTCGAAATCCGGTTCGTCTATGATATTTTCAAAGCCATTTCCGTTGAAAAACGACGCCATATTGTCGAAATTCGCCATACCGCCATAGATGAAACTCGTGTCGTAGCCTTTTTCCTTCAGCGCTTCCGCCAGGGTAAAAAATCCGGTTTGCGAATTGCTGAGCTTGACAACGCTTTCAGAAGGAGAAGGCAGAAAGCCGGTAATGACCGCTTCAATCCCGCGCACGCTGCGGGTTCCGGTGCAATAGAGGTTCGTAAAGAGCATTCCCTCTTTTGTGAGTTTGTCGAATTCGGGTGTGAGCGGTTTTCCGCCAAGGCTTCCGACATATTCCGCACCGAGGCTTTCCTGGAGAAATACAACCAGATTGTATGGCTTTTCACGCAGGCTGTCGGCTTTCTGGAGGTGCATCAGTGGGAAGTTCGGATCGGTAAAATCAGCTTCGGCGACATTCATATATTTCTTGACGCGATTGATGGCCTGTGCGTTGTCCATTTTTCCGTACATTTTTGCGGCGTTGCCTTCGTTCTTCATCGAATAGATCGCAAATCCGACCGTATAAAGCGAATTCAATCCCAATGAATTGGTAAGCTGGTCTGTCGAAAAAACAGCGTTGCTGGCGTTGATCGGGCGCTTGGAAGTCAGGCTCGACCTTGCCCCGAAGAAAAGCAGGAACATAACCGGCAGGAACAAAATCAGTTTGATTTTATAGGCGGCAGGCCTTGGATAGAACAATTTCGACGCTTTCTTAAACATGAACCACAACACCAGCGAAAGTACGATTACCGTTATGATGATCGAGCCGAGGTAACTTTTGAGCAATGTCCCAATGACCTCTTTCGGGTAGATCAGGTAATCGACGAATAATTTGTTCGGACGCGTGTCGTATTCGTTGATGAAATCGCGCGTCGCCAATTCCATGAACAAAAACAGGAACAGGAAAAAGATGAAATAGCAACTGAAGAATCGCTTTATTTTATGTAGTACCTTTTCGGGCAATAAGCAAATCAATAAAGCCGGCAGCATCGCGATATAAGACATGATAATCAAATCCATGCGGAGTCCGATTGGGAAGATCATCCAGAAATCTTCGGTCTGCACGACCCTTTCCCGGAACATCAAAAACAGGAAAATCCGGCTTAAGGTTGTGATTAATAAACCGATAAGGAAAAAATTGAGGATGGGTTTGAGAAATGTAAGCTTTTTCATAGATGGATTTTCGTCGGATAGTCACTTCAAATATAAAGAACAATAAAATACCGCAAATCATTTTTTTATGGAATTGGGAAAATTTAAGCACATATTAAGTGTAATTTTTACTAATTTGCATTCAAAATAAATACCTCTCAAAATGGCCGAGATTACACGCCTGTTCGATTTCCCTTACCATCAGCAGCAAAATCATAACATTCCGGATTCACTCGTGACCAAATACAACGGACAATGGATAAAGACTTCCACCGACGAATATCTCGCTAAAGCCAATGCGATTTCGAGGGCGTTGCTTCGGATGAACATCCGGAAAGACGACAAGATCGCCATTATTTCCTCAAACAACCGCACGGAGTGGAACATCATGGATATCGGCATCCTGCAGACAGGCGCCCAAAATGTTCCCGTTTACCCAACGATTTCCGAAGACGATTACGAATACATCCTAAACCATTGCGGCGCGATCTATTGCTTTGTTTCGGATGCGGAAGTATTGAAGAAAGTTGAACTGATCCGGAAAAATGTCACAAATCTTAAAGAAGTCTATTCGTTTGACGAAATTCCGGGCTGCAAAAATTGGAATGAAGTGCTCGACCTCGGCAAAGACGAGAGCAACCAAAGTGAAGTTGAAGCCCGAAAAGACGCCATAAAAACTGAAGATCTGGCAACAATAATCTATACATCCGGAACAACGGGAAGACCGAAAGGTGTTATGCTTTCGCACCAGAATATCGTTTCCAATGTTTTGGGAAGCGAGAAAAGGATTCCGTTTAACGCCGGAAAAACAAGGGCGATGAGCTTTTTGCCGATCTGCCATATTTTTGAACGCATGGTTTTGTACCTGTACCAATATTACGGCGTAGCGATTTATTTTGCCGAATCGATCGATAAGTTAAGTGACAATTTAAAGGAAGTGCATCCGAATGTGATTACGGCCGTACCGCGATTGCTCGAAAAAGTCTATGATAAGATTTACGCTACCGGAAACGCGCTGACCGGAATCAAAAGGAAATTATTTTTCTGGGCGATCGACCTCGGATTGCGCTATGAGCCTTACGGCGGGAATGGTCTTTGGTACGAATTCGAATTGTCGATTGCAAGGAAACTGATTTTCAGCAAATGGAAAGAAGGCCTCGGCGGCGAACTGAACCTTATGGTTTCGGGGAGTGCGGCTCTGCAGCCAAGGCTCGCCAGGATATTCGCTGCGGCGGAAATTCCGGTTGTGGAAGGTTACGGACTTACGGAAACTTCACCCGTAATTGCCGTTAACGACATGAGAAACCACGGTTTTAAAGTAGGAACCGTCGGCAAAGTGATTGAGAATGTGGAAGTCAGGATTGCCTCCGACGGCGAAATCCTTGTCAAAGGCCCAAACGTTATGATGGGCTATTACAACGATCCTGAAAAGACAGCCGAAGCTATGCAGGGTGGCTATTTTCATACGGGCGACATCGGTGAAATCGACAGCGAGGGTTTTCTTAAAATCACCGACCGGAAGAAAGAAATGTTCAAGACATCGGGCGGAAAATACATCGCGCCGCAATTGATTGAAAATGCCATGAAGCAATCGCGTTTCATCGAACAGATCATGGTCATCGGCGATGGCGAAAAAATGCCGGCGGCTTTCATACAGCCTAATTTTGATTTTGTGAAAGAATGGGCAAAGCTGCACCATGTGGAAATCGGCACAGACAATCAAACGATCGTCAAAAATCCGGAACTTATAGCGCGTATCAATGAGGAAGTCGAAAAGATCAACGAGAAATTCGGGAACTGGGAAAAAATCAAAAAGTTTGAGCTAACCCCTGAAGTTTGGTCGATCGCTGGCGGCGAATTAACACCAACGCTCAAGCTCAAACGCAAACAGGTGCTCGAAAAATACCAAACACTTTATAAACAAATTTACGACCCGGCTGGCTGAGATAAGACGTTTTGAGACATTCTTAAATGTTTATAATTGGTTTAACAGTTGTTAAATAGCTGTTTGCAAATTGAATAAATTTACTTAAACCAATTAAAATCAAAACATTATGAATGCAAAGAATTTTCTACTATCGGGAATTGCAGGCGGAATTACAGATTTTTTATTAGGCTGGTTATTGTATGGAATGCTTTTCCGTGATTATTTTGCCGGTCCGGAGCCAAATATGGTTTACATCTTTTTAGGCTGTATGACTTTCGGGATGATTGTTTCTTATACGATTGTCAGATGGGCCGATCTGAAAACTTTTGCCGCAGGTTTGAAAGCCGGTGCCGCTATCGGTTTCCTCTACGGATTGGCCGACAACTTCTTTACATCTTCAGGCACTACCACCGTAAATTATGAAAAATTCGCGGTCGATGTAGTGATTATGCTTATTATGGGAGCGGGCGTCGGTGCAGTAGTTGCACTTGTAAATGGCGCACTCTCGAAAACCGCAGCATAAGCATAAAAAATATCTTTTGAAACTCCTCCAGATCGGGGGAGTTTTTTTGTCTCTCAACTTTAACGTAAAAATAATAATTATTTATTATGCATGCATAGTATTTTTGCTTATATTTGAATTTGATTGCGTAAATTATCAGCAACAAAAGATAAGCAATGAAAGAAAAAACAATAGACTATATCCTTCGCGCAACCTGGCAGGCCGTTTCCAGGATGTACAATGAAGAAGCCTCCAAATATGGTGCGACCATGGCAACCGGTTTCGCGTTGCTTAGCATCGA
>DATHGE010000004.1:0-2577 GCA_035317805.1 Flavobacterium sp.
GAGGTGTGGATGCGAATGCTTTGCAGAAACCGAAAAGGTTTTTCGGAGCGGCACGAAATGTTGAAAACGGCGGGTCATTGAGCATTATCGCCACAGCATTAACCGAAACAGGATCCAAAATGGATGAGGTGATCTTTGAGGAATTCAAAGGAACCGGTAACATGGAATTGCAACTGGACAGAAAAATCGCCAACAAACGTATCTTCCCGGCCATCGATCTTACGTCTTCAAGTACGCGTCGCGACGACATGCTGCTCGACGAGAAGACTCTACAACGCATGTGGATCATGAGGAAATACCTTTCGGATATGAACCCGGTGGAAGCGATGGATTTTATCAACGACCGTTTCAAGAAAACCAGAAATAATGAGGAATTCCTGATTTCAATGAATGACTAGAAAGTAGCTGAGTGGCTTAGTTCCTGAGTGAATAGATTATAAATAAAAAGTCCCGTAAGCAATTATGGGACTTTTTATTTTAGGATTATTTCTTCAGAACCTTTATCGTTTTGGTTTTGCCTTCGGCATCTACCAGTCTTATGAGGTACATTCCGGTGCTGAAACCGGACAGATTTATTTCAAATTTTCGGGTATTTGCAGAGGCTTCCAAAATACGTTTTCCCCGTGCATCATACACTACATAATCCGCAATTATTTCTCTTGAACTGAAGTTGATTGTATTTTCAACCGGATTCGGATAATATTCCAAATCCCCGAAAACAGACCCAGGATTTGAAACGCCAAGCGCCACGCAATTGATCGTCGCATCCCAGCCGCTATAATTACCTAAACCGTTTGAGGTGAATGCAAAAGTCAACGCCCCGCTTAAATTGGTCGCGGTCACAGACCCGGGAGAGTTGATGCCGTTTCTTACCATCAACAACGGATAACTATTGTCAGGGCCGTCATAAATAGAAAGATAATCACAGCAATTTTCGAGTTGGAAACTATTGAAAACTGCATTCACTTTGTCGGTAGGATTTACCGGAGAGATAGTCGTAGTACGGGATTCGTGATTTCCGTAATTTCCTGTTGCCCCTCCGGAATCGTAAAAATGGTCGCCGGAACAGTAATCGGGCGTCGTACAAAATTGGTATGGCCCTGCCCAGTCTGATGTCCCTTCCGGGCAAAGCGCACGTACATAAGCATTATAGCAGCTATTTGCTAAGAGGCCTGAAAATAGATAAGGGAACGAATTTACGGTAACGGATGGCGCATCAGGATAAGTACCTTGCGGAACAACGGCGATATCCCACGATGTGGTCTCTTCCGATTCCTGTAACCAACTCACTGTTGCAGCTGTTGCGGAAATGCCACTTACGTGAAGGTTCCACGGGCGAACCGCACACGCTGGCCTTGGCTCGCATATAATCCTCGCATCCCAGCCACCGGAAGTCGTGCTCGCATTTGAGGTAAATCTGAAGGTAAGCGCCCCACTGGCACCGGTTGCTGCTACCGACAAGGGTGAATAGATCCCGTTTCCTGAAAACAATATCGGATCCGAAATACTTGTGCCATTATAAACAGTGAAATAATCGTAACTGCTTGCGAGTTCATAGCTATTGAAAAAGGCACGCACCCGTTCGCCCGCGATTCCAGGGAAAATAGTGGTTGTGTAATCTTCATTATCTTGGTAATTACCTGCCGCACCGCCGGTATCATAAAAATGCATACCGCCGCAATAATCGGGCTGCGTACAGAAATCGAATGGCCCGGTCCAGTCAGAAGGCCCGTCGGAACAGATGGCACGGACATAGACGCTGTAGCAGCTTAGCAAAGCCAATCCATTGAAAGTATAAGTACTTGCGGTGCTTAACAATCCATTGCCTGTTGGCGTATCACCGTGTAAAACCAACTCGAGTTCCCAAGTTGTGGCATTTGAATTTTCAGTCCATGCAATCGTTGCGGTATCGGTATTTAAACCTAAGATTTGAATGGCTGATGGCGGATTTGCACAAGGCGGCATCGGTTCGCAACTGATCGTCGCATCCCAACCGCTTGAAACCGTGCTATAATTGGAATAAAATACAAAAGTCAGCGCCCCGCTGGGATCGGTCGAATATAAAGTTCCCGGATTGGTATTGGTGCTGTTGCTGCCAAAGAGTAAGGGTGAATTCGTATCCGGACCATTATAAACCCGAAAATAATCACAGCACGATTCCAATTGCAGGCTATTGAATGCGGCACGAATCCTGTCGCCGGCATTGTCAGGATGAATGACTGTTGTTTTATACTAGTTATTTTGATAATTTCCTGTCGCACCGCCACTATCATAAAAATGATCGCCGCCGCAATAATCGGGCGTGGTGCAGAAAGTATACGGTGTGCTCCAGTCGGAAAGCCCATCCGGACAGGCAGATTTTATATAAACATCATAACAGGTATTTTTGATTAGCCCGATAATCAGATATGGATTGTTGCTGACGGGAACTCCGATACCTGTCGGCGTCTGGCCTTGCAGTACTGCTTCCACAAACCATGAAGTCGCATCCGAGTTTTCCGTCCAAGCCAGCATTGCCGAATTTTTTGTAATGCCAGAAGCCATAATATTCGCTGGAGGATTCGCACAAGGAGGCAT
>DATHGE010000005.1:0-2217 GCA_035317805.1 Flavobacterium sp.
AGCTTCGGATATTCGCTACAGTCCTGTTGTTATTGTCGGTCGCCGTTTCAATCAGCAAAGCGATTCCGTGCGGCGCATAGCCTTCAAACAAAACCTCTTTGTAATTCGCAGTGTCTTTATCGGTCGCTTTTTTAATCGCCCTTTCAACATTCTCTTTGGGCATGTTGGCAGCTTTCGCATTCTGCATCACGGCTCTCAGTCTCGAATTCGCTTCCGGATTCGGACCGCCTTCTTTCACGGCCATAACGATGTCTTTCCCAATTCTGGTAAACGCTTTGGCCATAGCCGACCAACGCTTCATTTTTCTGCCTTTCCTGAACTCAAACGCTCTTCCCATTTCTAATGTTTATTTATGGTGCAAAAATAATTTTTTCTATTCAATTTCAAAACTTAGTTTCCCATGAACTCAGTTACTCAGCCACTTTTTTATAAAACGGCAATTTCACCACTTTCGCAGCCACGTCATTTTTCCTGATCCTGATAAAAATCTCAGAATCTACCGCGCTGTGCTCCGTAGTCACATAACCCAAACCGATTCCTTTATTCAGGCTCGGCGCCATCGTTCCCGAAGTCACAATCCCAATCACATTCCCATTTTTATCCACAATCTCATAATCATGTCTCGGCACGCCGCGTTCGGTCAATTCAAAGCCAACGAGTTTTTTAGAAACGCCTGCTTCTTTCTGTTTTTTCAGGTTTTCAGAGTTCACAAAATCCTTATTGAATTTCGTAATCCATCCCAAACCGGCTTCCAATGGCGAAGTCGTGTCGTTGATGTCATTTCCGTACAAACAGAATCCCATTTCCAACCTTAAAGTGTCACGCGCAGCCAATCCAATCGGCTTGATGCCATATTTTTCTCCTGCCTCAAAAACCTTATTCCAGATGGTTTCCGCCTGCTCATTCTTGCAATAAATCTCAAACCCGCCTGAACCGGTATAACCCGTCGCCGAAATGATCACATCGTCAAATCCTGCAAATTCGCCCACGACAAAATGGTAATAGGCAATTCCGGCCAAATCAATATTCGTCAATGCCTGCATCGCTTCCACAGCTTTTGGTCCCTGGATTGCGAGCAACGAATAATCGTCCGAAAGGTTTTCCATCACCACGCCCAAATCATTATGCGCCGAAATCCAATCCCAGTCTTTCTGCATATTCGAAGCATTCACTACAAGCATGTATTGGTCTTCCTTCATTTTATAAACAATCAGATCGTCCACAATTCCGCCGTCAGCGTTAGGCAGACAGGAATATTGTGCGCGCCCGATTGTCAGAACAGAAGCGTCGTTCGTTGTCACTTTCTGGATCAAGGCCAGTGCATTCGGACCGCTCAGCAAAAATTCACCCATGTGCGACACGTCAAAAACGCCCACGCCATTGCGCACGGTTTCGTGTTCGGCATTCACGCCCTCATAAGTAATCGGCATATTGTAACCGGCAAAAGGCAGCATCTTGGCTCCGAGTTTTTCGTGAACGTGCGTCAGTGCAGTATTTTTCATTATTCGTAGTATAAAAATTTGAAGCCGCAATTTATTCAAAAATTCTCAATTTAAAAGCGGAAATTTTGCAAATTATGTTCAAAATTGTCATTGCGGGCAGCGAAGCAATCTGAAGCCAATCCCGCTTTCCGCTGCAATCTGTCATTGCGGGCGAAACGTGGCAATCTGTTTCATGTTTCCACAATCGCAATGTCAGGATTTTCGCTGCACCCGAGCGCAGCGAATTGACCGAACACAAAATTTTAATTTTTATCTTGTGAGGTAATCGGGGCTAGGGCATTTTCATCCAAAACTAATATTGGATTAGACCCGAAATTTCTGTAACTTCATCATTCGTTATTCATCATTTAAAAATATTGAACCGTTGACCCGGGCGCAGCGAACTGGCGAAGCAATAACGACAACAAACTTTGAATCATGAAACCAATTCCATTCGATAAAAAAGAAGCCCGGAAAAGCTACAAACCCATTCCCGAAACCGCGCACAAAGGCACGCAAGGGCATGCGTTGTTAATCGGCGGAAGCTACGGCAAAATGGGCTCCATTACTTTATCCTCAAAAGCTGCCATTAAATCGGGTTGCGGACTCGTAACGGCTTTTATCCCCGAATGCGGCGTCGAAATCCTGCAGATTTCCATCCCCGAAGTCATGATTATCGCCGACAAAGAAAAGAAATACATCTCCGGAATCGATTTTAAAATAAAGCCGCAAGCCA
>DATHGE010000006.1:0-15957 GCA_035317805.1 Flavobacterium sp.
ATCTTCGGGCAATCGTCTTTCGCCAGATAACCGCTGAGCCGGCAAACTTCCACTTCCTCGAGATCGTTCAAAGGCGTCGCAAACCATTTCTTCCGCGGCAGCAGATTAAACACATCGAACAGGATCGGTGCCGCACTCGAAACTCCGGTTAACGTCGGCCTGCCCTCGCCTGTCGCATTGCCAACCCAAACGCCAACCACATACCGCGAATTCGTACCGATCGCCCAGGCATCGCGGTTCCCGAAACTGGTCCCGGTTTTCCATGCGATCTTAAGCGAGCTGTCATAAAATTTCCACGCTTCGTCGCCTTCGGGCCGGTTCACTTCTTCCATGGCGTTATACGTAAGCCAGATTGCTCCTGCACCAAGAATATTCTTCTGGTAACTGTCTTTTCCGAAATCGGTTTTGAAGTCATTCTCATAATTGAGTTCGGCAAATTCATTCAAACGGTATTTTGCCTGGTTCGCATTGAAATAATTCACCGTCGACGACAATCCGGCATACGTCCGGCACAAATCCCAAAGATTGCTTTCGGCACCGCCCAGGATCAGCGACAATCCGTAATGGTCGGCACTCTTGGAAATATCACGCAGCCTGAATTTCTGCAATTCGTCATAGAATTTATTCACCCCAAAATCCTGCAGCATCAAAACCGCCGGAATATTGAGCGATCTTGATAAAGCCCGGTGCGCCGGAACCGCGCCGTCAAATGTCAGGCTGAAATTCTCCGGTTTGTATCCTGAAATCTGTGTCGGGACATCCGGAATTAAAGTATTCGGAAGCAATTCGCCTTCGTCGAGCATCGCCGCATAGAGCAACGGTTTCAGAATGCTTCCGGTGCTTCTTGGTGCCGAAATAATGTCCACGTCTTTCTGATGGTCCTTGTTCGTCGGCGAATTGCCCACATAACCGATCACATCGCGGTTTTGGATATCAATTACCAGGATCGCGAGGTTATTGACTTCATTCTGTTTGTACTGGTTGTAGTAATATTTCGCAATCTGGTTGACGCGATTCTGCAAAGCGATGTCGACCGTCGTTTTGACACGCTGCCCTTCCCGGGTTTTTGAAATCCGCTGTAGCAGATGCGGTGCAATTTGCGGCAAATCGAAAGGTTTTTGCGGCAATGGTTCGGCAATCGCCAATTCATAAGTTTGCCTGTCGATGACTTTTTCAGTATTGAGTTTCAATAACAGCCGGTTTCGTTTCTCTAGCAGTTTTTGTTGATTTTTTCCGGGATAAATCAAACTCGGTGCATTTGGTAAAACCGCGAGTGTCGCACTTTCCGCCCAGGACAATTGGTGCGATTGCACGCCGAAATACCGCCACGACGCCATTTCCAAACCCACTACATTTCCGCCATAAGGCGCATGTGCCGCATACAATTCCAATATTTTCTCTTTGGAATAACGGAATTCCAATCTTGTCGCGAGAACCATCTCGATCATTTTTTCGAAATACGTGCGGTTTTTTCCTTTGCGCGACAATCTGATGACCTGTTGGGTAAGCGTACTTCCACCGCGCACAATCTTTCCTGCGGCATTATTTTGCTTTACGGCATTGAACATCGCCACGAGATTGAAACCCGGATGGTGGTAAAAATGCTGGTCTTCAAAATAAACGACGCACTTCTTAAATTTATCGGGAATACTGTCCTGGGCAGGTAATCGCCATTGTCCGTCGCGCGCGATTTTGGCACCCAGCAGTTCGCCTTCACGGCTTTCTATTACCGTCGCATAGGGTTCGTCGAACAACGTCCGCGGAAGCGAAAAGTAATAAACAACCAACAGTAAAAAGACAATCGCGCTCTTTTTCCTGTTGTTGTTAATCCAATTTTTAATGCGTTGAAAAAACGCCTTGAACTTATTTTTCAAAATGAATCGTCATAACATTATTTTACCACTTCAATCCATTGTCCTTTGGTACGCGCGAGAAAAGTATGGTCATACATCGCTTCGCATTGCAATCCCGGCAGATAATAGACGCCCAGGTAAGAGGCGTTGAGCAGCACCCGGAACGTTTTGGTTTCCTTCGCTTTCATCGAGAAATAGAAATTCGTACGGTCGTCCCGGATGTCGATGTAATCGGCAGTATTGTTGACCGCATCACCATAATCGGTAAATCTTGTGTTGACAATCTCAAATCCGGATGGCAAAATCTGCGACAGCGCCACATTCTCCATACGTTCGGTACTTTGGTTTTTGATGGTGACTTCGGCAACCAATTCGGTCGCCTGCGCGATTTTAGATACATTGATGATCTGTCCTTTGCGGTTTTTGAAGACCACTCCGGCCGAAAGGTTGTTCTGGATTACCTGCTCGTTGCCAACAGGAAGGATTCCTGAATTGAGCATGCGCACATATAGTGTATTGTTTTTATTGTTCTTGATTGTGATCGAATTGGCGCCGGTTTTAATGATAAGATTTCTGTCGGCCAACGTTTTCAGCGTTGAAATGGCGGTAGTTTTTCCGTCTTGCGTATAGGCTACATTGATGCCTTTGCTGCCGTTATTTTTGGCGAATTTCGACATTGAATAAAGTCCGTAAGCCGTCGTCTGTGTACTCATCCATTCGTAACTTGATAAGTCTTTGGCGACTTTCATGGCCATCATGAAAGCTTTCTGTTTTTGACCCAATAAAATCAGGGTTTCCAAAGTCATCGCGCGATTTCGTTCGACAGAACCATAATAATAATCGTAATAATATGGCCTGTCGTCTTCCTCTAAAGTAGTTTTGGCCAACAGCATTTCGCCCGCCGATTTCTGTCCCGCCAGAACATAAGCCCCGGCCAAACGCAATTTGCTTTCGTTAGAAATCCCAACGGTTTCACGCATCCTGTTCATCGAAGACAGATCGGGAGAACCCGCCAGTGCCAAAGTATACAGTCGATATGCCTGCGCGAGGTCGTTGCCGTATTGTGGATAATATTTCCATGTCCTGGCTTCTTTCTGTTGGTGCGCAATCCATTTCGTTTTGAAACTGATTGGCAAAACATACCCTTTTTTCTCGGCCTCAAGCAAGAAGTGCCCGGCATACGACGTTCCCCAGTCATCCGCATAGGTATTGCCCGGCCAATAGGAGAATCCGCCGTTTGTCAATTGGAATCCGCTCAGGCGGTTGATTCCCGCTGTGATGTTTTTCTGAATCGTTTGCTGGCGCGTCGCGTCGATATCGGCCACATCGCTGAGGAAAAGTTGTGGAAAAACCGACGACGTAGTCTGTTCGACGCAGCCGTGAGGATACGTAATCAGGTATTGCAGCCTGCGGTTGAAATCGATGGTCGGAATGGAGGAAACTTCGAGTTTGGCGCTGTTGCTTCCTGCGACGCCAAAAGTTTCCCACGCGATTGTTTTGGAAGTATTCGGTTCGAGGACGACATCTTTGAAATCGTTCGTGAGCGGGTTTGGATTGATCATGTCGATTTCCACATCGTAAGTCGATTTCTCCTTTCCGGAAGTAGCGATAATCTGCACTTTCCCGATTCCGGTTGCGCTTCCGACAGCCAGGTTAAAATAAGCCATCTTCTCGTCGGGTTCCGTGAAACTGACTTTCTGCACCGCACTTCCGATAATGCGTAATCCATTGTTCGTTTTGATTTGGACCGTTACATCATTGATGCCTTTTTCCATCGCAAAAACCGTCACCGGAATCGTCACTTTCTCAGATGGCGAGATTTTTCTTGGCAGCGAAGCCAGCACCATTAACGGACTGCGGACAGGTGTCGCTTTTTCTACACTTCCATAAGCGCTTGTATTCGCATCGGCGGCCACGACCATGGTCCTGACAGAGCCGACATATTTCGGAAGCTGCACTTTATGTACTTTGGTTTCGCCTTTCGGAAGCACGAATGGCCCGAGGTAAATGACGATCGGCTTGAAACGATTTGCCTTTTTCGCCTTTCCGCCGCCGAGATCCTGGTCGCCACCGATACTGAAAATCTGGTTCACGGCTCCGCCATAAGCTCCGATTACATCATCATAAACATCCCAGGTTTTTACGCCCAGGGCTTCGCGCGTGTAAAAGCTGTCCCAGGCATTTGGTGTTTTGAATTTCGTCAGGTCAAGCAAACCTTCATCCACAATGGCAATCGTATAAGTCATTGCTTTTCCTGATTTTTCACTGACTTTGATGTTAAACGGCTGTTCGGGTTTCAGGACTTCGGGCATCGCAATTTTGGGTTCAAGAATGGTATTCTTATCGACCACTTCAATCGGCATGATACCATACATCCTGATCGGCGAATCGTTTTTAGTCGTGGCATGCGGCTGTAATAAAGTGATGTTGAAATAGACATTCGGCGCCATTTCGGGTGTTACCGGAATATTGACCTTTGTCTCTCCGTTTTGCGTTTTTACCCAAACTGCCTTGACTACTTTCGAGCCATTTTCAATAGAAATCAAAGCACGACCACCAGCACTTGACGGAAAGGAAACCTGCGCCTGTTCTCCAACAGCATAATTCTTTTTATCTGTCGAAAAAACGAGCATGTTGGCGGAAGAAGCATCGGTATTGCGCGTTTTTCCAGACCAATAAGGCCAGTCGATCAGCACGGTTTCCGCTGCAGCATGGCCGCCCAGCGGATCATTTACGCGAATCATATACCTGCCCCATTCCTCATCAGCTAAGGCAAATTGTACGCTTGCTCTTCCTGAAGCGTCGGTTGTGACATTAAAACTTTTAACCGCCGTAGTGGAATTCGCCGAATTGTAACTCGACAAATTGTCTTCGGAAGCATCCCACCACCAGCGCCAGTGTACGCGGAATAATTTCACCTCAAGGTTCTGGAATTTTTTCGGGTTTCCGTTTTCATCAACAGATACGATTTCGAAACGGTTGGTTTTCCGGGTTTCGAGCATTCCGTATTTATTCGGCTCAGGAGATTTGATTCCGACGTAGGTTTTGTAGGGTGAATAAGTCGCCGACATCACATCGGTGCTAAAATCACCGCCTTCCTCATATACTTTCGTGATGAAAGACGCCTTGAGCATTCCGGGTGCTTGGTTTGTAAGTTTTGGAGCAATCGTTACTACGGCTTTTCCTTCGGCATCGACTTTTCCGGTAAAGACATTGATCTCTTCGGTACTGAATTCGCGCGCCAGATCATCAAAAGAATATTTCGGATAGTTTTTAAAAGTGGTCGTTTGCGGTGAAAATTTGGCCTGCATATCCACTTTGAGATTTTTAGCCACGGCACCGTGAAGCCACGTCACCTCAAGATTTGCAATATTCGGATAAGCCGAAGAAAGAACAGCAGTGCGGAACGTATTCTTAATCTTTAAGCGGTTTGGCTTAATCGTTTCAATCTTGATATTTTTGTAGAATTTCGCGCCGCCCAAACTCACCATTGCTTCCCAGCTTCCTGTTGGCGCGTCTGAATCCGTCGGTACCACGAAAGTGTAATGGTTGAGTTCGTTTGATTTTTTTACCGTTTGGTAAACCACTTTTCCGTTCGGGTCGGACAGCCTGAACTTTATCGGATGTGATTTCGGCAATTTGTTCGCCGCATCATTCAAAACAAACGACAGGTACAAGTTATCGCCCGGACGCCAAACACCGCGTTCGCCATATATATAACCTTTGAGTCCTTTCTGCAAAGTCTCTCCCGCCACGTCAAAATTACTGACGGATAAGGAAGTTCCGTCATCGAGTTTGATATAAGTCGCGTTTTTGCCTTGTGTGACAATCGCGAAATAGGCAAATTTGTTGAGTTTAAAATAAGCCGTCCCTTCATCGTCGGTGGTTGCCGTTCCGAGTTTCTGCTGCTGGTAACTGTACAACTCGACTTTCGCCCCACCGACAGGTTCAGTCGTCACGATATTATTTACCGCAAAGAAATAGGATTTGTTTTCGCCACGTTTGGCAATCACGCCAAGGTCGGAAGCCAGTATATTCGTAGCGATCTTGGTATTGTAATAATACGAATCGCTGCACGGATCCTGCCGGTCGCGCCAACGGTAATTGTCATAATAGTAATCGTCGTAGGAGCCGCTGTAATTCACATCGTCTTCATCGACTTCCTCTTCATCTTCATCATTATTTTCATCGGTTTGGGAAGCAGACTGGCATTTGTAGAGCGAATAGGATTTTTTAAATGAAATCTCCACGCGGTAAACCGTTCCCGGCTCGGGCGTGATAATTTTAGCCAGGTCGAGCGCAAAAGTATTCCATTTGTCGAGCCTGAGCAATCGGTTCTGCCGCAGATTCACCACCGTTTTGGCAATCGGCTGCGCAACCCGCTTGAGACTGTTGGCGCCATCGAGTTCGTTGTTCTGCAGAAACTGCAGCATATTGTTTTTGTAGACTTTAAAGACCTTCACGTCAACGGCGCGCAGGTTTGCCGCTTCGAAATTGAGCTTGAGGTTGTTGGAACTCGGCATAATTGTCCCATTTTTGACAAATCTCACATTTGGCGTGATCTGTTCGAAAGAGACTTTGGTTGAAAAATTCTGAAGCATTTTCATCCCGTAATCATTCTGGATTCCCTGAAACACTTCTACGAGCAATGCGTTTGCGGGCGGATTATAAGCCGGTTCTCCATCATCATAATCTTCCTCGTCAGCAGCAACAGCCATTGCCGTATCTACCGTTTGTACCGCGGCGGCCGTTTCATTGGTCGTTTCGGGTTCGTTATTGAAAAATACTTTGAGCAGATTGCCCTGTGTGGAAAATTTGAGGTTCCTGCCATTTTCAATCGCCACAAGCCCTTTAAAATCCTGCGTTTTCTCCAACGGATCCGAAAAATTGATAAGCACCATCTGGCTATTGTCTTCCGCCGGATTGACGCTGAGTACTTTGAAAACATCGTTTTCCGCAATCGGGAAATTGATAATCCCGTTTTGCTCTGAATCGATCGCTCCGCCATTGTATTTGATCTGGATTTCGCCATTCTCGGCGGTACGCTCAATTTTATCCACAACAAACCTGAACTCATACGCTGCGGCCGTTCCTTTTTGGAATTTGATTGGCAGATGTTTTCCGTTTTGGGTAGCCGAAACCAATTTTTGCGCTTCTTCCGGGGTGATTTCGTCAGCCGCTTTTAAGGTACAATTTAAGTATTCAGAAGTTCTGCTGTAAGACTGTACGTCCTGCGTGGTCACGATAAAATCCTGTTTGACCGTTTTTATGGTGAAATGGAATTCGGATAATTTTTCAGGCGTTTTCGTCAGTTTGGACAAATGCAGCGTAATCTGGTATTCGGTGTCCTGTTTCAGTTTTTTCCCGGGGATGAAAGCGATCATATTGCCCGAAAGCGCTACCACTTTCCCATCGACACTTGGGGAAATATCAAAAAGGTTGTTATCTAAGATTTGGTTGACTTTCCATTCTTTCTTGTCGAATGCCAGCATGACGCGGATATCCGATCGCGCCGGAACAATGCCGCCGGTAAAACTCGTGATGTACTCTTTGAATAAGGAAAAATCGGAATTGAATTCTGCCGCCGATTTTTTACTGCAGGCCTGAAATACGAAAAACGCCAAAAACACGTAAACTAATCCTTTTGTTTTCATTTTTATCAAGAGTTAAATGGTTACAGGATAGCAGAAGCAAATGAAAATTTAACATTTGCGATTATTGCCATAACTGTTAAAGCCAGTTTTATATTGTACTAAAAGTAAGGTATTTTTTGAATATTTTTAAGAAGAAAATTCCCGATAAAAAAAGTGCCCGTTTTGCCGGCTTATTTCCTTCGCAAGGCAAAAAAACGCAGCATCAGATCGGAAGCCTCGTTTGCCATAACGCCGGAAATTACCGTCGTTTTCGGATGCAATTTCGTACCCATAGCGATAAAGCCCCGTTGCTCGTCGCGTGTGCCAAAAACAATTTTGGAAATCTGGCTCCAGTACAAGGCACCGGCGCACATCTGGCAAGGCTCTACAGTGACGTAAAGCGTGCAGTCTTTGAGGTATTTTCCGCCAAGGAAATTTGCGGCGGCAGTGATTGATTGCATCTCGGCGTGCGCGGTGACGTCATTGAGCATTTCGGTGAGATTGTGGCTGCGTGCGATCACTTTGTTGTTCACGACGATGACGGCGCCAACGGGAATCTCGCCTTTTCCAAAAGCAAATTCGGCTTCCTGCAGCGCTTTTTTCATGAAATACTCGTCGGTGAATACATTTTCCATGGGGCAAAAATACGGTTTTGGATAGAACTTTCGTTATGTTCACGACAAACAAACAACCTGATTCATTAATCATTATCCGCAAGAGTTAAAACAAAATTGTAGCTTTGTGGAGAATCCGGAAAACATGTCTCAAAATTTACTTTCACATATCCAGAACCCGGCCCATTTACGGTTGTTAAAAACAGCGCAGCTTCCGCAGTTGGCGAAAGAACTGCGCGATTTTATCATCGATATCGTTTCTTCAAAGGAAGGCCATTTGGGCGCGAGCCTGGGCGTAGTCGAATTGACCATTGCCTTGCATTATGTTTTCGACACGCCCGAAGATTTGCTGGTTTGGGACGTCGGCCATCAGGCATATGGGCATAAAATCCTGACAGGCCGAAAAGACAATTTTGACTCCAACAGGCAGTTTGGCGGGATTTCCGGCTTTCCGAAAAGAAGCGAGAGTGAATACGATACTTTTGGCGTCGGGCATTCTTCAACAGCGATTTCGGCAGCTTTGGGAATGGCGATCGCTTCGCGTTTAAAAGGCAATTTCGACAGAAACCACATTGCCGTCGTGGGCGATGCTTCGATTGCCTCAGGAATGGCATTTGAAGGCCTGAACCATGCCGGCGTGACCGATGCGAACCTGCTTGTGATTTTAAATGATAACGCGATTGGCATCGACCCGAGCGTTGGTGCCCTGAAAAATTACCTCACCGCAGTAAAGGAAGGTAAAAACCCGAAGCAGAACAACATGATCAAGTCCCTCAATTTTGATTATTCGGGCCCGATTGACGGGCATGATATTTTTGCGATCATCGAGGAATTGAAGCGTTTAAAAAATATAAAAGGCCCGAAATTCCTACATATTATTACGACTAAAGGGAAAGGTTTGCAGCAGGCTGAAGAAAATCAGGTGCAATACCATGCGCCCGGAAAGTTTGACAAAACCACCGGCGAAATTATATTGAAGGCGGAAGGGAATTTGCCGCCGAAATACCAGGACGTCTTCGGACTGACCTTATTGGACTTGGCCAGAAAGAACGAAAAAATCATCGGGATTACACCGGCGATGCCTACGGGAAGTTCGTTGAAATTTATGATGGATGTTTTCCCCGAACGCGCATTCGACGTAGGCATTGCCGAACAGCATGCCGTTACCTTATCGGCCGGAATGGCCACACAGGGCATGGTCATTTTTTGCAACATCTATTCGACTTTTTTGCAGCGTGCCTACGACCAGCTGATCCATGACGTCGCTTTGCAGGATTTACCGGTTATCTTTTGCCTGGACCGCGCCGGTTTGGTTGGCGAAGACGGTGCGACGCATCACGGGATTTTCGACCTCGCTTATTTGCGCTGCATTCCGAATATGATTGTTTATGCGCCTTTGAATGAAGTCGCGCTGCGCAACATCTTATATACTTCCCAATTGGGGCTGCAGCATCCGATCGCCATCCGTTATCCAAGAGGCCGCGGCGTCATTAAAGATTGGGAGCAGCCGTACCGGAAAATCGAGATCGGCAAAGCAAATTGCCTGAAAGAAGGTTCGGAAACGGCCGTTTTGTCGACCGGGGCAATCGGGAACAACGTCATTTCCGCTTTAAGCGAACTCGGCAATCCTGAAACGATCGCCCATTACGATTTTGGCTTTGTCAAACCTTTGGATGAACGATTATTGCATGAAATCTTCCAAAAATTTAAAACTATCATTACATTGGAAGATGGCGTAATTAAAGGCGGTTTTGGCAGTGCCATTGCCGAGTTTATGGCAAAAAACCAATATTGCATAAAACTTGAAATCCTTGGGATTCCGGACGAATTTACCGAGCACGGAACCGTAGAAGAGCTACAACGATTTCGTAATTTTGATGTCAAAAGTTTGGTCAAACGCTTTTCTAATCTTTGAAAAAAACAGAATTTTGCACTTTTTTAAATTCTGAAAAACGCAAAAACGGACTTCCCTTTTCATCGCACTATTTCTCTTTTTTATATCCGCAGCCAGCTTCGCCCAAACGAAAGATACCATTGTCGTAGTCAAGGATACGATAAAAGTTACTGTTCCGGAAACGTACTGGACACGTAAAAACACCGTCGGATTCGACGTCAACCAGATCGCTTTCGTCAATTGGAGCGCCGGTGGCGTGAGTTCCGTTTCGGGACTTCTGAAAGGCATATTCGTACGCAAGTACGACAACCAGAATGTGAAATGGGGCAATGAACTGATCGTGCGTTACGGGATGAACAAACAGGACGGCGTGGAATTCAGGAAGACCGACGATGCATTCCTTTTCACTTCCACTTTCGGATACCGTAAAGACACGCTGTCGAATTGGTACCATTCTGCCAAATTCAGCTTCAATACACAGTTTACCGAGGGCTATGAATATCCCAATGTGGATTTGTCGATTTCCGGCCCGTTTGCGCCAGCCTATACTTTTTTGGGAATCGGTGCGGAGTATGCCAATAAGGAAAAGCGGTTCAACCTTTACATTTCGCCGATGACGGTAAAGAACACTTTAGTACTGAACCAGCGGCTTGCGAACCAAGGTGCTTTTGGCGTAACCCCGGCAGTTTATGATGCGAATGGCGTTTTGATTTCGGAAGGCGGTCAATCGAAAACGGAATTCGGGTTTTTATTCACCGCGCACCATAAAATCGAAATCCTCAAAAACATCAACATGGAAAACCGGCTGGGCCTGTATTCGGATTACATCAATAAATTCGGGAATATAGATGTGGATTGGCAGCTGCAATTGGATTTGGTGGTGAATCAATATGTCAGGGCCAACATCAGTTCACAATTGATTTACGATGATGATATCAAAGCGAAGAAGGAAGTCGACGGCCAGCAAACCACCACCGGACCGAGAATACAACTAAAGCAAATGCTCGGAATCGGGATTGAATATAGCTTTTAGGAAATTCCTATAAAAGAAAAAGCCTGTAACAGAAGTCACAGGCTTTTTTATGAAATAAGAATTACTTCTTAGTTTTTGATCAGCTTCTGAGAATAGTTATACTCAGCAGTGTTTACTTTCAGGATGTAAACTCCGGTTTGAAGGCTTCCCAAATTGATTGATTTTTCAATGTTGAAATTATCATCATTTTGGTTGTAAACCACTCTTCCGTTCAGGTCGACCACTTGTAAATTAACTTTACCTGTGTATTGGCTGATGCGGATGTTGAATACGCCGTTAGAAGGATTTGGATAAACTTTTACAGCCGTGTCTTTATTGAAAGTTGTTGTTGCCAGTGGGAAAGCGGTAAAGTCTTCCACCTGGTCATCAGAAACGGTAATCGATCCTGAAGATGCGTTAAGTCCTAAACCTCTTCTTCTGAATACCTCAGCCATCATATTGTAGTTTGCACCACCGGTTGTAGCCTGGTCTGCTGCGAAAAGAAGGTCTCTTTCACTTATGAATGCATCGCCATTACAAGCTTGCATTTTTAAAGCATCCAGGGCCAGTCTCATTACCATGTTGTTACCACCTGTTCCGGTGTAGATATTCGGGTCATAACCATATTGGTCGATGAATCCCCAAGCAAGATCCCACATGATGGTAGCCCAGGTTTCTCCGATTTCATATTTGTAAGCGCCCAAATCATCGAAAGGTGCGTTTGAACTCGCCAATGTTCTTGGGTTCAGTTCCATGTTTGTTGTATAAGGATACAATCTCAATCCAGGTCCGTCATTCGGTTCGTTAACTGCGAAAGTTCCTATGTATTTTGGATCTGCTCCGGTATCTCCGGTTTTGATTTGCATCATCAAAGAAAACCAGTCAGACCATCCTTCTCCCATTTGCTCAAAGTTTGTCATACATCCTGCAGCCCCTGAACCGATAAGCCTGTTAGAGATACCGTGGCCATATTCGTGACCGATGATCGAGTTGTCGAAATCACCGTCAGCAAAAAGGTACAAGTTGGCTGGAATTTCCAATTTTACAGAAACAGGTCCGTTTGCCATTTCAGCAATCAAACCATCACCCACTTCTTTAGTGACGAATACTGCAGGAATTGTGATTCCAAGGATTCCGGTAGAACTCATTTGCAGTCTTTGTGGGTTGTCAGGGATACTGTCCATAACAATTACGCCCAAAGCGCCTGCATCCTGAGCTGTTTTTACTTTAAAAGCAAACAAGCAGCTTCCTCTTTTGATCAAGGCTATTTTTCCGGCTATATCGAAAGCATTTGATGGCGGCTGGCAAGCAGAATTATATCCCGGAGGAGTTGGTCCGTTTTGAACCAAAACCAGATCCGCAGTAATTCCGTTTGGAGCGGTAGGAACTTCAATATGGTCTGTCCCTTCAAAAACGTTATTGGTTGCAGTAGAGATTGGGCCAGCGATAGCAGGCGGAGACAATACTGTAATGTAATCGATTGGCGGAGCACCCAGGTTCCATAAGAACATTTGGATTCTTGGTCTTACACCATCAGCTGTAGGTGCAAAATTCGCGTTGTTCAATGTTTGTGCAGTCGCCTGGTATCCGTCTTGTGCTTCAGAAAGGACATAATCTCCAGTTCCTGTAGTTACGCCGCCTCTTCCGTAGTTATTCTGTTGGAAGTTACCATTTGCCTCATCAAAACCATATTGGTACCAAACGTCGTGCATGATGTTTACCATGTAGAACAGGTTGGTTGTAGCTGCATTCGTGTAAGTTGCTGGCAATGCGGTTTGTGGTCCGTAAGGGAAATCAAAATTTAATGTTGCGGTTCCGTCCGGAGTCAATCCAAGCGAATTGTCGCCGTTAGCATCTTCATAAGCTCTGGCGTTGTTACCTCTTGTAATGGTATATTCATTACCTGCAGCGCCGTTTGTATCATGCCATCCCCAAGGAGAAGCAAGTACATTGTCAGGATTTGTAATCGTAACGAATGGGCTGTGGTTCGGGCTTGAATAGTTGTAAGGAATTACTTTATAAGAACCAGATTCTACTTCAAGGATTGAGCTTTCGTTTCTGAACGCATTCTTAGCGAAGCTGAAATCGTGGTTGTGTTTGCTGTGGTTAGCATCCCCAAAAGTACAGTTGATCACAAGGTCATTTTTCTCCAGAAGCGTACCGTTTAAGGCATCGATTCTCAAATCCCACATGTGTTTTCCGTCAGGAGAATAAAATTGGAAAGCCCACGCAAGTTTCAATTTGCTGTCTGTCGTCGGCTGGTATACCAATTTCGCCAGAATAGGATCTTCCTGAAGTCCGTCAGTTAGTTTGAGTTTTTGGCTGCTTGTGGTTTCCGTCACTGCAAAATTTGGCACAGCGCTGATGCCCACTTTAGAATAAGCTGCAGTAGCGGCCTGGATTGCAGACAAAACCGGTGCCGTTGCATTTACTTTTCCGGCAATATTGCTTTGGAAATTATTTCCTGCAGTCAACACTTTTCCGTCTTTAAAGGAAACTTTAGACTGGGCGTTAAAAATTTCGATTCCCTGATATCTCTGAACGATAGCATAACTCGTAACTTTTGTTCCGTTTCCGGTCAATTCATTTTCTATGGACCAATCAGAAACATCCTGATTTGTGAGCCCAAACTTGTCACGACTTCCGTCGAGGTAAGCCTGAATGCTCTGTCTGCCGGTTTGCGAAAACCCTGCAAATGAGGCCATAAAAGCAATTAATAAGGTAATTTTTTTCATAATTTTAAATTTTTGATGCACAAACATAATGATTTTTTTAATAATTCGCTACAATGGTTAAAACATTAACTATCTAATCTTTATAGCCCAGAATCGTTCGATAATAGATTAGTGCATTGCCGTCTGTAAGCAAGGAAACGAAATGGCTGATGTGCAATAAACGATCGTATAAATTTTCCTTTTCCAGGTGGTGCCTTTCGGGCAGGATTTTGAGCAAAAGATTGTCATAGCTTGTCGCTTTCCCTTCAAACCTGTTGTTATAAGCCGTGATGAATTTATCGAGTAACGTATTGATAATCTGATAGCCTGTAAGTTCTTTCTCTATCACTTCGCGGCTCTGGTAAATATTTTTGACGCTGATTTTGATGATGTCGTCCATCTGCGCCTTATACTTGCTTTTATCCGTCAGGGCGAATGGGAATTTCCCCTGTAAAATCAGTTCTTCGTTTTCCACAAACACTTGCACCGCATCATTGATCAGGCTTCCGATGGCGAGTGCGCGCAGGTAACTGATACGATCTTCCTTGGTCTCGAGCGACTTGTATTTGGCCGTATCGATGCTGTCCTTGACGAGCTTGATCAGGTATTCCAAAGCATAATCTTCAGAAACAAGTCCAAGGTTGATACCGTCCTCAAAATCAATAATCGTATAACAAATATCATCCGCAGCTTCGACCAGATAGGCTAACGGATGTCTTTCAAAACCGATGTCATTTCCTGTTTTGTTTGAAATCATGCCGAGTTCGGCGGCGACTTCGGTAAAGAATTGCTTATCGGATTGGAAGAAACCATATTTCTTGTCGGCGATATTCGGTGTCGGCTTTTTCGGAAGGCTTTCTTTCGGATATTTCAGGAACGCACCCAACGTGGCATAGGAAATCCGGAGCCCGCCCTCAATTCCCGGACGGCTCGCCGTCAAAACTGAAAATCCGTTGGCATTGCCTTCAAAGTCGATCAGGTCCTGCCATTCCTTTTCGGAAAGCTGGTCTTTATACTGCTGGCCTTTTCCGATCTTGAAGTATTCGCCGATCGCCTTTTCGCCCGAATGCCCGAACGGCGGATTCCCGATGTCGTGCGCCAGTGAAGCCGCGGCGACAATCGCACCGAAATCGTTCATATGGAAACCGTGCACTTCCTTCAGATACGGATATTTTTCGATAATTTTCTTCCCAACAAGCCTTCCGATCGAGCGCCCAACGACCGAAACCTCAAGGCTGTGCGTCAATCGCGTGTGAACGAAATCGGTTTTGGAAAGCGGAATCACCTGCGTCTTGTCCTGCAGGCTGCGGAAAGCCGAGGAGAAGATAATCCGGTCATAGTCAACTTCAAAGCCAAGCCGCGTATCGTCTTGTTCCTTGCGCAGGCGCTTGCCTTTGTCGCCCTGGCGTTTGAGTGATAAAAGTTGTTCCCAGTGCATCATTTGATTTACGATTTAGGAGGGTTGATTTACGATTTTTGATTTATGGATTGGAATGTTTAAGTTTAGTCTGTTTCGGACGCATTATCATCATTATAAAAAGCCCGTTTGGCATTTTCGAGTGCCGCATTATTGACAACATAAGTATTCGAAAGCGAATCGTGCCAGCCTCTTCTTGGCCGGAACAGAAACGAAAAATTATCAAACGGAATCAATCTGCAAAGTGACCGGATCAGGATGGCATTGGCATCCGGGCGCGAACCGTCTTCGAGAACGACAATAGTTCCGGTGATAAATTTGGCGATTGTCCTTGAAAAAAATATTTCCATCACATTGGCATATAAAAGTAAGCCGGTCATAAAGATGACGATTTGCCGCAATTGGTCAGGCAATGGTGTCTGGGGAAATATTTTCCCTTGCTGCGACGGCGGAATTACAAAGAAAGCCGCTAAAGCCGGTATGCTAAGGATTATGGTGTAAATAATCACATAATCGATGATATTATGCAGCAACCGTTGCCCGTTTGAGGCAAGCAAATCCTCCGTCACTTTAAAATTTGTGGCCATCGCTTATTTGTCCTTGTATTTGTCTTCGGGGTTGGGCTTGGCGTTGGCGAGGAAGAAATTGTTTGATTTTTTCGGATACCAGCCGGCGCTCGCATCGCTCGGATTGGCGATGACGGTTTTGAGGTTGATCTCGTTGCCGACTTCAAACTTTCCTGCAGTAGTGTATTTGTAATCGAGCAGGTATTCGCCGCAATAGAAATTGCCGAATTCGTCTTTTTCTATGATTCCGGTAT
>DATHGE010000007.1:0-4209 GCA_035317805.1 Flavobacterium sp.
GGCGGTTGGTTACAGCACTTCGAAAAACCCGGACAATATTGACAAAGACAATTTACTGCAATACATCATTCCGAAAGACATTAAGGATTTCGGCCTGATTCCTGAAATTATCGGACGTTTGCCGGTGCTGACGCATATGGATCCTTTAGACAGGGAAACCCTGCGCGCGATCCTGACCGAGCCAAAAAATGCCCTGATCAAACAATACCAGAAACTCTTCCTGATGGACGATGTTGATTTCAATATCACCGAAGAAGCGCTGGATTTTATTGTTGACAAAGCGTTGGAATACAAATTAGGCGCCCGCGGTTTGCGTTCGTTGTGTGAAGCAATCCTTACCGACGCGATGTATGATCTTCCGGGAACAGACGAGAAAACACTTAGGATCGACAAGAATTACGCAAAAGATACTTTGAGCAAAAACTTATTGAAGCGTCTCGAAATCGCTTCCTAAACTCAAGTTTTATAAAATAAAAAAGTCCCGTATTACACGGGACTTTTTTTGGTATTCGTTTACCCGTTCGCAATCATGCAAAAAAGGGAATTTCACTAAGCGTTTTTTGGATCCGAAAGCCGGGCAGTTTTGCAAATGCCCCGCGCACCACAGCCCATCCGGTGCGGTCCGCAGGAAGCAAGCAGGACTAATGCGATAATGAGGTAAAGGAATTTTTTCATTTTATCTGACGAATGAAATCTGTAAATTTTTTAATTGTTCGAGGTAATCCCTTTGGTTGGACAATCTCGGAATTTTGTGCTGTCCGCCTAATTTATCCTGCTCCTTAAGCCAGTCATAAAAAAGGTTTGGCCTTGCAATATTAAGTATCAACGGATTCAGGGTCATATTATTATACCTTTTGGCTTCGTAGTCGGAGTTTAAGGTCTGCAAAGTCTCGTCAAGTATTTTTCGGAACGCATCCGGATTTTCGGGATTTTTCTTGAATTCGATCATCCATTCATGGGCGCCTTTTTCCTTATCTTTCATAAAAACCGGTGCGACGGTATAATCGACAACTTCGGTTTTGGTAATCTGGCAGGCTTTGGTAATCGCCATATCGGTATTTTCGACCATCAGTTCCTCGCCAAAAACATTGATGTGGTGTTTTGTCCTTCCGGTTACGCGAATCCGGTATGGATTTAACGAAGTGAACCGCACCGTATCGCCAATCAGGTAACGCCACAAGCCACCGTTGGTGGTAATGACGATGGCGTAGTTCTTATGCAATTCCACTTCCGACAAACGGATCGCTTTCTGTTCCGAAGTCCCAAAAACGTCCATCGGGATAAATTCATAGAAAATACCATAATCGAGCATCAACAGCAAATCATTCGAATGGTTTAAATCCTGGATTGCAAAAAAACCTTCCGAAGCATTGTAGATTTCGTAATACTTGAAATCTTTCGTCGGGAGAATCTTTTGATACTGCTCGCGATACGGGTCAAAACTCACACCGCCATGGAAATAAACTTCCAGGTTCGGCCAGATATCCAAAAGGCTTTCCTTTCCGGTTTCGGCCAAAACCTTATTGAGCAAAACCAGCATCCACGAAGGAACGCCGGCAAAACTCGTCACATTCTCATTGCGGGTTTCGTTGATGATTGCCGACATTTTACTTTCCCATTCGCTCATCAGCGAAACTTTGCTGCTTGGCGTGCTGCTGAATTCGGCCCAAATCGGCATATTCTCAATCAGGATCGCCGACAAATCGCCAAAATAGGTATTGTTGTCTTCATAAATCTGGGAGCTTCCGCCAAGGCGCAGGCTTTTACCAATGAATAATTCCGAATTCTCATTGTTGTTGAGATAAAGACAAAGTAAATCCTTGCTTCCTTTGTAATGGCAATCCTCAAGCGCTTCACTGCTCACGGGGATATATTTGCTTTTGGCGTTGGTCGTTCCGCTCGATTTGGCAAACCATTTAATGGGCGTATTCCAAAAGATATTCTGTTCGCCTTTTCTGGTTTTCTCAATCATAGGCTCCAATTCCTCATAAGTTGAAATCGGTACCCGTTCTGCAAATGTCTGATAAGATTTAACCGAAAAATAATCATAATGCCTGCCTATATGCGTATTTTCGGAAGAGCGGATAAGGTTCATCAGCAATTCTTCCTGTACTTCATTTGGGTATTTCAAAAACAATTCAATCTGGTGGATCCTTTGTTTCAGGACCCAGGAAGCGATAGAATTGATGATTGGAAATGGCATTTTCTGGTTTTGATTTGTGATATTGACGGTCGAATTTCTAACTTTACCAAAAATAGCAAAAAATACGATTTGTTCACATGCTTTCCATTTAATATATCCAATCCAACCCATGCAATACCAAGGCACGCTTTCAAAAATGCAGACCGAACTAGGCAATCCGATCCAGTATTATCTGGTATTCGAAAATAGTTTTCTTCAGGTAAACCAATTGCTGAATAAGGAAATCGAAATCAGTTTCGTCGGCTACCAATGCCTCAATTGCAGCAAAAAGAAAAAGATCTACCGCCAGGGATTTTGCTACGATTGCTTTTATAGCAGCCCGGCTGTGGGCGACTGGATCATGCGTCCCGAATTGAGTACGGCCCATCTCGGAATCGCCGACCGCGACCTTGATTATGAAACCAGAGTACAGGTGCAGCCACATGTGGTTTATTTGGCATTATCGAGTGAGGTGAAAGTAGGCGTGACCCGAAAAACACAGGTTCCGACGCGATGGATCGACCAAGGCGCGTGCCAGGCGGTTTCCATCCTGGAAGTTCCCAACCGTTACCTTGCCGGAATCACGGAAGTCGAACTCAAGAAGCATTTCGTCGACAAGACCAATTGGCGAAAAATGCTGCAGAATGAAGTGCTTGACCTCGATTTGCTGACCGAAAAAACGCGGATATTTGATTTCCTTCCCGAAGAAGTCAAACCTTATTTCAATGCCGATTTAGACGAACATGTCATCCTGAATTACCCGGTTTTGCAGCGCCCAAAAAAAGTCACCGGTCTGAACCTCGATAAAAC
This sequence comes from Flavobacterium sp., assembly GCA_035317805.1. Taxonomy (GTDB): domain Bacteria; phylum Bacteroidota; class Bacteroidia; order Flavobacteriales; family Flavobacteriaceae; genus Flavobacterium. Next base: position 2,993 of record DATHGE010000007.1, read on the forward strand.
GCCAAATTACAAAGGAAAACTCATCGGAATCCAGGGTCAATACCTTATTTTTGAAGATGGAACGGTTTTTAACGTGCGCAGCAATGAAGGCTATGTCGTTGATATCAATGTATAAAAAAAGCCCGAAGAATAAATCTTTCGAGCCCTCGAGTTAGTCGAGTTTATTTTAGGGGTTCTTTTTCTTTTTTCCGAACAGGCCGTTGAGCAATTCGCCGGCTTTCTGTTTTACCTCTTCATTTTTCTCAGGCGTTTTGGTTTTGGTCGTATCCTTGGTTTTGTTGCCGCCCAGTAGGTTTCCAAGAGCAGAAGTTCCTTGATTGATCAATTTATCTTTTTGCTGTTTCACCAATTGGGAAGCAAGGTTGGAAACGGCCTGTTTCATATCGGTGGTCACTTTAGGGTTTTTAAAATTTCCTGTTAGCACTGCGTTTACCGGAATATTTTCCAGTTTTTTAGCTTCAGCCGGAGTGAGTTTTGCAATGAGTTTGTTGGCTTCGGTGCCCAGGTATTTCGCGGGAACATCAAATTTGATATTGTAATTCATCGTCTGGTCAAAACCGTGCTGCCCGCCAACATTCACTTTAATATCCTGGTATTTAATATCGAACGGCTTCACATTGACTTTCCCATCCTTAAAGGTCAACGCCGCCTTAAGATCGTTGAGGTTGAGTTTTTTGAGATCGATAAAACCAACACTTTCATCCAGTTTGCTCAGCAAAGGCGAAGTCTGTTCATTAACGGTAGTCGACAACAATTGCCCGATCAAATCACCCGAAATCGTTGCCAGATCCGGTGTCATTTCTTTCGCATCGAGATTTCCGGAAACCTTGATCGTCGAATTCAGTTTTCCATTGATCACGCCGGCGATAGGTGCAATTTTTTTGAGCATCTCCAGTTGCGTAAAAGTTTCCTTGATATCAACGCCGGTCAGGCCAAGGTTCATATTGAATTTTGGTGTTTTCTCTTTTGTAGAAACATCGCCGTTCACGCCAATCTGCCCGCCGAACATCGAAGTCTTTACATTTTCAAGTGTCGCTTTCTGGTCGCGGATAATCACTTTTCCCGAAACATCCTTCATCACCAGGTTGTCATACAAAACCGTATTGGCTTTCGCATTGAGCGTACAATTGAGGAATGCCGGGATTTTTACGGCTTCTTTATTCTGGGCTTCTTTAGCGGTTGGTTTTTCGGCCGACATGAAATCGGAAACGGCAAAC
>DATHGE010000008.1:0-10955 GCA_035317805.1 Flavobacterium sp.
TCGATGCTGCAAAACTCGAGGAATTCCAGGCCTTTAATAAAAAATTCTACATCCCGAACAATGCGGTTTTAATCGTTGCCGGGGATTTTGACGGCGCGAGTGCCCGAAAATGGGTCAAACAATATTTCGGCCCGATCAAAAAAGGCCCGGCTGTAATAAAACAGACTTTCACCGAAGATCCGATCACACAAACCATCAAGTCAGAATACCAGGATCCGAACATCCAGATTCCGGCCATCGTTGCGGCTTACAGGACGCCTTCTATGAAAACGCGCGACGCGAGGGTTTTGGATATGATTTCAAGCATTCTCAGCGATGGAAAAAGCTCACGCCTCTATAAGAAAATCGTAGACGATAAGAAAATGGCGCTCCAGATCGGAGCGTTCAATGTAGCTCAGGAAGATTACGGATTGTACGTACTTTACGGTTTGCCGATGGGACAGAATACGACCCAAAGCATCCTGAAGGAAATCGATGATGAAATCGTAAAGCTGCAAACCGACCTGATTTCCGAAAGGGATTTCCAGAAACTGCAGAACAAATTCGAAAACCAATTCGTCAACAGCAACGCCAGTATTGAAGGAATCGCCGAAAACCTTGCCTCTTTCTACCTATTGTATGGCGATGTGAATCTCATCAATACCGAAAACGACATGTATCACTCGATCACCCGCGAGGAAATTCGCGATGTAGCGAAAAAATACCTCAACCCGAACCAGAGACTCATCCTGGATTACATCCCATCTAAAGACAAAGCACAAAACTAAAAACGCGAGACATGAAAAAATCAATCCTAGTTTTATTAAGCTTGTCTTTCACCCTAATTATGCAAGCACAGAACAGAACTCAGCCTAAACCGGGTCCGGCGCCGGTTATAAAAATCAAAAAACCAGAAACTTTCACCTTATCCAACGGACTTAAAGTCCTGGTCGTAGAAAACCATAAATTACCGCGTGTTTCCTTCAACCTGGCCATCGACAATGCACCTTACGCCGAAGGAAACAAGAAAGGCGTTTCGACAATAATGGGAATGATGCTCGGAAACGGAAGCACCAACATCCCGAAAGTTGCGTTTAATGAGGAAGTCGATTTCCTTGGCGCCGATATCGATTTCAGTTCGACGGGCGCAACCGCAAATGCACTTTCCAAATATTCCGACCGTGTCCTGAATCTGTTGTCAGACGGCGCACTGAACCCAAACTTCACCCAGGAAGAATTCGATAAAGAGAAAGCGAAACTTATCGACGGACTCAAAACCGACGAAAAAAGCGTTCCGGCAACGGCGCGCAGGGTCGAAAGCGTATTGGCTTTCGGAAAGACGCATCCGTCGGGCGAATACCTGAGCGAGCAAACCATCAACAATGTTACGCTCGCCGATGTAAAGGCGAATTACAGTACGTACTTCGTTCCTGAAAATGCTTATCTGGTAGTCATCGGAGACGTAGATTACAATGAAATCAAAGCCAAGATCGATGATCTTTTCGGTTCATGGACAAAAGCGGGTGCGCCGAACCTTTCCTATACCGATCCGAAAAATGTGCAATATTTACAAATCAATTTTGTAGACATGCCGAACGCGGTGCAGTCGGAAATCTCATTGGTAAACACGGTAAACCTCAAAATGAGCGATCCTGACTTTTTCCCTTCCATTGTTGCAAACCAGATTCTGGGTGGCGACTTTAACGGTTACCTCAACATGAATTTGCGTGAAGCGCATGGGTGGACTTATGGCGCGAGCTCGAATCTGGGTTATGGAAAATACGTCGGCAAGTTCACTTCGTCATCTTCCGTCAGGAATGCCGTGACCGACAGCGCCGTGGTTGAATTCGTAAAAGAAATCAAACGCATCCGCACCGAAAAAGTGGCCGATGACGTATTGAAAAATATCAAAGCGGGCTATATCGGAAGATTTGTGATGCAGATCGAAAAACCGCAAACGATCGCACGTTATGCGCTCAATATCGAAACGCAGAACCTTCCGGCAGATTTTTATGAGAATTACATCAAAAGCATCAATGCCGTGACTCCGGATGACGTGCTTCGCGTGGCCAATAAATATTTCCTGATCGACAATACGCGGATCCTTGTTGTCGGAAAAGGTTCGGAAGTATTGCCCGGACTCGAAAAACTCAAAATCCCGATTTTCTATTTCGACCGGTTCGGAAACCCGATTGAGAAACCCGTGACCAAGAAAACGGTTCCGGCTGGCGTTACCGCAAAAAGCGTCATCGATACTTATATCAAAAATATCGGCGGCGAAAAAATGCTCAACAGCGTCAAATCGATCATGGCGGTTTCTTCGGGAACAGTCCAGGGCGCTCCATTGGAACTGACGGCGAAAACCACCAACGGGAAAATGCTGCGTGAAGTGAAAGCCATGGGCATGTCGATGATGAAACAGGTCGTGAACGAAAAAGGCGCTTATGTGGTGCAGCAAGGCCAAAGAAAAGACATGGCCGGCGAAGATCTGGCCGACATGAAACAGGAAGCGGTTCCGTTTTCAGAACTCACTCTGGCGAAAAAACCGGGCATTACACTTGACGGAATCGAGTCTGTCAACGGCTCGGATGCTTATGTGGTGAAAGACGGGAAATCGACTTATTATTTCGACACCAAATCCGGACTCAAAGTGGCCGAATCGAAAACCATCGACCAGGGCGGAAAACAAATGACGCAGATGGTAAATTTGGGTGATTACAGGGATGTGAAAGGAATCAAATTCCCTTATCACACCACCTTAAACATTGGGATTGAAATTGATCTGACCACTACAGATGTGAAAATTAATGAAGGCGTTTCTGATGCCGATTTTCAATAGTTAATTTTAAATAAAGTTTGAAAAGGCTGTCTTCACCGACGGCCTTTTTTATTTTTTGCCCGAAAGGTAGACCCCGAAAAGGATAATGCAGGCGCCTAAAAACTGGAATGGCGTGAGCATCTCATTGTCGAGCAATCCCCAGAAAAAAGCGACAATCGGAATGAGGTAAGTCACAGAAGCTGCAAAAACCGGCGTCGACATCTGGATCAGCCGGAAGAAAAGCAGGTTCGCGATTCCGGTTCCGACAACGCCCAGAATGATGATGAACAGAACGGAATGCTGCACCTGAGGCAAATCCATTACGCCAAAAAATCCGGAAAAGAAAAGGATAATCAGCGACGGGATGAGCATGGCGGTGAAATTTCCGGTGGAAATCGTAAGCGGACTCAAATCTGAAAGGTATTTCTTGATCAGGTTGACGTTTGTTCCGTAACAGATCGTTGCAATAAATACCAGAAATACATAACTGTAATCTGTGGCTGCCTGATCTCCGGATCCGCTGAAAACAAGCAACAGGCTTCCGACAAGGCCAACCGCAACACCGATGATCTGTGTCCTTTTAAAATTGAGCCCAAACAGAAAAGCGCCCAAAACCAACGTATTTAAAGGCGTAAAGGAATTGAGCATTCCCGTGACAGAACTCCCGATCCGTGTTTCCGCTATCGCAAACAAAAAAGCCGGAAAAAACGTCCCGAGCAGTGCGGTCAGCACGATAAACTTCCATTTGGCAGCCGGTATTTTCGACAAGGTCCTGAAACCGATAACCAACAGGAACAGCGCGGCAAAAATCATCCGCAATGCGCCCAATTGGAAAGGATTCAGCCCAACAAGCCCTTTTTTAATCAGTATAAAAGAACTGCCCCAGATTAAGGAGATAAAAACCAGCAAGAACCATTTCAATTGCTTTGCGTTCATAATCGAATTTTAACGCTCAAAATTGTAATAATTTTATGAATTACCACGCTTTTATTTTGCTATTTTTGTCGCGACAACCAAACATTTGCATTGCATAACTCTTAAAATATATATTATGAATCTTACAAAATCATTATTGGCGCTTTCTGTATCGGCGATGTTGTTCGTAAGCTGTAAACAAACCGACAGTGCTCCAAAAGCGGAAGGCGATGCCGTAGCATCAACTGAAAAAGCAGCTCCGGCAAAAATGGAAACGGCGAGCTTTAACATCGAAGGCATGACCTGCGCAATCGGATGTGCCAAAACAATCGAGAAAGAATTATCCGGAATGGACGGTGTTCAGAAAGCGACCGTAGATTTTGACAAGAAAACGGCGACCGTAGAATTCGACGCCAACAAGCAAACCCCAGAAACTTTGGTTAAGACCGTTGAAGCGACCGCTGACGGAAAAACCTACAAAGTCTCGAACGTACAGTCTTCCGGAAATCACGCGATGCTTTTCGACCAGGAAAAACCGGTAAAAAAATCAAAAGCGAAAAAAGCCGAGAAAACTGCTGAGGCAAAAGAAGCGAAACCGGCTTGCTGCTCAGGAAAAAAGCACTGCTCAGAAGGCGAGAAAAAAGCTTAAAAGACAGCGCTGCACGCAAAGAAGAAAGAGCCAAGAATCAAGATTGAAATCTGATATTTGGCTCTTTTTTTAGTTTAATGTGTTCTATCTTTTTTCTTGACTCTTGCTTCTTACTTCTCGCCGCAGGCGTTCTTCTCGATCATTTCTTCCATTTCAAACTTTCCATCAGAGCCTGCATGTCGTTCTTGACATAACTTGCGGCCGGCATGACCGAATCGAAATTGGGTTTCGCATAAAAATAAACCGAACAGTCGATGAAATGTTTAATGCTGTCGGTTACATAGAACTGCGCATTGGTCGCGGCATTGCCGTTTACCTGATAGAACATTCCGTACACTTTATGGTCGTTATTGATGAACGGCTGCTCGAGGATATCGTCGGCCTTGATGACATGTTCGTAAGTGAGTTTCTGGGCGTCACGCAAAAGGACATTGATGTTGTTGTTGACCGGCTTATAGCTGATATAAATGGTGGCTTTCATCTTCGGGTAATTGATCTCGAGGTCGCAGCCGGATTTGGCCTTGATCACCGCTTCCGAATTCATGCTGAAAGTAAACGGGCAGTCGTTTTCAAAATGCACATATTCTGCCACAGGATAATCCAGCCGCAGTTGGCTTGACGGTTTTGGAAGCACGTCGTTCTTGCATCCGAAAACGCTCAAAAACACAAACGACAGTAGTGAAAGCGAAATTATTTTTTTAAACATATTGTCTATTCAATGGTTACCTTAATCTGTTTGACGCGTTTCTTGTCGACCGTCTCGATCGTAAAACGGTATTTGTCGAAATTTATTTTTTGTCCCTTTTTCGGGAAATTCCCTAATATCTCGAGGATGAATCCGGCCAGCGTTTCCGCTTCGCCTTTGCGTTCCTCAAAAACTTCGTCGTCGGCTTCAATAATCTTATAGAAATCCTTCATGTTGATTTTGCCTTCAAACAGGAAATTCTTGTCGTCAATCTGCGAATAATTGATATTCTCATCGTCGAATTCGTCGCTGATATCGCCCACAATCTCTTCGATCACATCTTCCAAAGAAACCAACCCCGATGTTCCTCCGTATTCGTCAACAACAATCGCCAAATGACTTTTCATGGCCTGGAAATCCTTCAGAAGGTTATCGAGTTTCTTATTTTCGGGAACAAAAAATGGCTCCCTGATTAAATGCTTCCAGTCGAATTCCTTTTTGCCGATATGCGGAATCAGGTCCTTTACGAACAAAACGCCTTCGATCTGGTCGATGTTGTCGCGATAAACCGGAATCCGCGAAAACCCTTTTTCGGTAATATGCGAAAGCACTTCCGTGAATGTGTCTTCGATATCGAGTGCAAAAATATCAATTCTCGGACTCATAACCTGTTTCGTATCGGTATTTCCGAAAGAAACGATGCCTTCGAGGATTTTCTGTTCGTCGTGTGAAGTGCCTTCAGAGGAAGTCAGTCCCAAAGCCTGCGACAATTGGTCGACCGAAAAACTCGATTTCTGCTTGCCCAATTTCTTATGCAGGTAATTGATCATTTTCCGTAGCGGAATAGATACCGGCGTCAGCAACTTATCCAATAAATACAAAGGCCTTGCGAAGAAACACGCAAATTTGATATTGTTCCTGCTCGCGTAAATCTTTGGTAAAACTTCGCCAAATAATAAGATGAAGAAAGTCACAACCACAACGTCTACGACAAATTTCACAAGCGGCGAGGCAATGGAAGCGAACAGTGTTTTTCCGATTATCGAATACAAAATAACGACACCGATATTGATGAAATTGTTAGCGACAACGAGCGTTGCCAGCAGTTTTTTAGGCCGTTCGAGAAGCGCGGTGATTACATTGGCCTTTTCGGGATGTTCGCGTGAGCATTCGCCAAGATCTTTGGAACTGAGAGAAAAGAAAGCGACTTCGGCAGCAGAAACCATTGCAGAACACGAAAGCAGCACAAAGATCGCTGCAAAACCAAAAAGTAAATCGGTGTCTATTGTTGAGAGTAAACTGGGCTCCGGGTCCAAATCAAATAGGATTAATTAAACAATCAGAACGGCAAATCGTTTTCTGCTGCGGGCGGCGAAGCGTCGAAATTGTGTTTCTCGCCGGGAATATTGCGGTTTCCTTCCATTTCTTTCTTGACGGAAAGGAACGTGAATTCGGTTACCTGGATTTCGGTGGTATATTTTGTCGAGCCGTCTTCAGCCTGCCATTGGCGCGATTTGATGCGTCCTTCGACGTAAATCTTATCGCCTTTGGACAAATATTTTTCGCAAATTTCGGCGGCTTTGTTGCGAACGACGAGGTTGTGCCATTCGGTGGAAGTTATTTTTTCGTTGGTCGTCTTGTTGATGTAGGTCTCATTTGTGGCAAGCGGAAATCTTCCGATGCAGTTGCCGCCGTCAAAATAATGCATTTTCACTTCATCTCCCAAATGCCCGATCAGCAATACTTTGTTTAAGGTTCCGCTCATTTTGTGTGGATTGTATTTCTTTCAAATATAGTAAAATTAAAAACTACCGCCAATCGTTTTCTATAAAATTAAAAATGACGATCGGGAAAGGAAAAGTCAGCAATTCCGTGTAGTTGATTCCGTTTTTAATTGTCCCGTTTACACCTACTTTCCAGAATTTAATATGCAGATGCTGGTGCGTGAGTTTGTGGATTTGGCTTTTCGAATTGAACTCTGAAATGGAAATGATTGTATTTTCGGAAAAAAAATCTGATTGTACTTTTTCGGAAATAAAATCGAAATCGACTTCGCTTTCCGTTTCTATCAATGGGAATTCGTAAAGGTTGTGCCAGATGCCTTTGTCGGAGCGTTTTTGGATGACCGTATTTTCGTTTTCATCCGAAACAATCAGATAATTGAAAAAACGGTTTCTCACTTTAGCTTTCTTTGATTTAACCGGAAGTTGGTTGACTTTCTTTAATTTCAAAGCCAGACAGCCTGAATTCAAAGGGCATATTTCACAATTAGGGTTTTTCGGAACACATTGCAGGGCGCCGAATTCCATCATCGCCTGGTTGAAAATTGCGGGGTTGTCCTTCGGCATCAGTTCATACGCCAGGGCGGAAAACTCCTTTTTTGCGGAAGCGTTGGCGATGTCGGTTTCGATATCAAAAAACCGCGACAAAACCCGGAATACATTCCCGTCGACCACAGGCACATTTTCGTTAAAGGAAAACGAGGCGATGGCGGCTGCGGTATATTCGCCGATGCCTTTGAGTTTCATTAAATCTGAATAATTCCCCGGAAACTTTCCATCCAATTCAAAAGCCACGATCTGTGCGGTTTTATGCAGGTTTCTGGCGCGTGAATAATATCCCAGTCCCTGCCACAGTTTCAGCACCTGTTCTTCGGACGCGTTGGCCAGGTCCAAAACCGTAGGAAACGCCTTTGTAAATGCAAAAAAATAAGGCATTCCCTGGGCGACGCGCGTTTGCTGGAGCATGATTTCGGACAGCCAGATCGGGTATGGTTCGGTTGTGTTTCGCCAAGGCAAATCCCGTTTGTTCAGTAAATACCAATCGATGAGCGACTTAGTGAAATTCATGTTAAAAATTTGGTCAACAAAAGTAAAAGTTTATGTGATTAAATTTTAATGATTTAGGTTGAATAATTGTTTTTTAAATTCATATATTTGCAACCTCAAAAAATTACACATAAATATTAAATACGAAAGAAAATGACGAAAGCAGATATCGTAGCGAAAATTTCAGAAAAATTAGGACTTGAAAAAGGTGATGTACAGGCAACTGTAGAATCTTTTATGGATGAAGTAAAAACTTCACTTGAAACAGGCGATAACGTTTATTTAAGAGGGTTTGGAAGTTTTATCATCAAAACCAGGGCTGAAAAAACAGGAAGAAATATTTCTAAAAACACTACTATCAAAATCCCTGCTCACAACATTCCGGCTTTCAAACCTGCAAAAGTGTTTGTTGAAGGCGTAAAAACGAATAACGAAGCAAAATAAACTTATTAACTAATCAGTAAAATCTTGAAGTATGCCAAGTGGTAAAAAAAGAAAAAGACATAAGGTAGCGACCCACAAACGTAAAAAACGTGCGAGAGCTAACCGTCACAAGAAGAAAAAGTAGTCTAACACTACTTTTTTCTTTTTTTAAGTTCATTGAAATTGAAGTAGAAAAGCAGAGGACAGAAAGCAGAGGACAGACTTATAAAGGCCTGAAAACTGCGGCCTGAAAACTGTAATCTCAAAAACTTCACCGGGTACAATACCTGTTAAATTATTGTTTAATCCATCTGTTTCGGCTTGCCGGAATGGATAAAAATTTACAGTGTGAATAAAGAATTAATTATTCGATCAAGTTCTGAAGCCGTAGATTTTGCCTTATTAAAAGATGGAAAACTAATTGAATTACACAAGGAAGAAGAAAAAAGCAACTTCCAGGTCGGTGATATTTTTATCGCCAAGATCAGGAAACCGGTTGCCGGACTTAACGCCGCTTTTGTAAATGTAGGCTTCGAGAAAGACGCCTTTTTGCATTACCACGACCTAGGTCCCAATTTATCTTCCCAGCTGAAATTCATAAAACTTGTAAGCGCAGGTAAAATAAAAGATTTCTCCCTAAAAAACTTTCAGTTTGAAAAAGAGATTAACAAGGACGGAGTGATCAGCGATGTGCTGAGCTCCAACCAGTCAATCTTAGTACAGGTCGTCAAGGAACCGATATCAACCAAAGGCCCAAGAATCAGCTCTGAGCTGTCACTGGCCGGACGTTTTATCGTTCTCGTGCCTTTCTCCGACAGGGTTTCCGTTTCTCAAAAAGTGGAAGTCAAAGAAGAAAAAGACCGCTTGAAAAAACTTGTGCAAGCCATCAGGCCGAAAGGATTTGGTGTTATTGTTCGTACAGTAGCAGAAGGCAAAACAACAGCCGAATTAGAAAAAGACATGGCCAACCTGCTCAGCAGATGGAACGCCATGTGTAAAAAATTACCAACCGCCCATCATCCGTCAAAGGTATTAGGGGAGCTCAACAGGGCATCTTCGATACTCAGAGATGTTTTCAATGATTCCTTTAGCGGAATTCATATAGACGATGCGGAGTTGTACAATGAAACCAAGGACTATTTACAGGAAATAGCGCCGTCCAAACAATCAATAGTTAAGTTTTATCAGTCTAAAGACACGCCTATCTTTGAAAAGTATAACATAGAGAGACAAATCAAGACTTCCTTCGGGAAAACAGTATCGATGAGCAAAGGGGCTTATCTTAATATCGAACATACCGAAGCACTGCACGTCATCGACGTCAACTCCGGAAATCGTTCCAATAAGGCCTCCAACCAGGAAGATACCGCTATGGAAGTCAACATGATCGCTGCCGCAGAAATCGCCAGGCAATTGCGCCTACGCGATATGGGCGGGATCATCGTCATCGATTTTATCGATATGTCAAACCCAGACAACAGAAAAGTGCTGTTCGACTTCCTGAGGGAAGAAATGAGCGACGATAAGGCCAAGCATAAAATCCTGCCACCGAGCAAATTCGGATTGGTGCAAATTACACGACAAAGGGTACGCCCCGAAGTCAACATCAAAACCAGGGAAGAAGATCCCAACAATGGGAACGGCGAAATTGAAGCGCCAATCCAGATCATTGAAAAGATCAACCTCGATCTGGAAAGAGTTTTAAAGACCCATAAGAAAGTCGTACTCAACGTACACCCTTTCGTGGGCGCATACCTTAGCAAAGGTTTTCCATCACTGCGTTCGAGATGGTTTCTCGAACACAAAAAATGGGTGAAAATCATACCACGTGACGCTTACACGTATCTTGAGTATCATTTCTTTGACGAAAAAGGGAATGCCATAAAAGACTAATAAGAAACCGCCTTTCGCAAGATCGGCGGTTTTTTTATGTCAAAACGTTAATCCGTTTACCGTCATTGCGAGGAGGAACGACGAAGCAATCTCCTTGTTTCAGCAGTAGCTATTTCCGGCTGTCCGCTCTATCTTTTACGGCTCCGCTTTGCTCCGCCGCAAAAGGATGCCGCTTCCATCCGGGCTAGTCTGTTCAAAATTCACTATTCGTTATTCGCAACTCAACATTCCCTTTTTGAAGTTTGAATTTTGAAATATCACTCCCGCACAATCTCAATCTTCCTTCTAATCTCATTCCCGTCCTCATCCACAACCGTTACATAATGAAAGCCCGAAGCCGGCTCGATCGCCAGTTCATGAAAAGTTTTCGTCGTTCCCTTATAGACATTGTCCACATACCAGAACAATTGCATCTCCGGATTCGGATGCGCCACCTTTAAAATTACCGGCTGCACTTCGCTGTTAAAATCCTTCGTCAGGTAAATCTTGCTGTTGCGCTTCGGATAGATAAAATCCATCGCCACGCCTTGTGTCGACGCACAATCTCCGCGAAAAGGCGGCAGTAATTGATACTCGATATGTTTCGATTTATAATACCATTCCATCACCGGAGGTAATACAAACCAGCTTTTGGTTACGATATTGTCTACATTCTCACAGCTGCTGTTCACCCGAAACTGCTCCGTCTTATCGAGATGCACCGTTTTATGATACGGGCAAACCGCCGTCGTTTTTCCTTTCAATGGCACAAACTGCCTGATCTTC
>DATHGE010000009.1:0-2936 GCA_035317805.1 Flavobacterium sp.
GAAACCACGACATTATCCAATCCTACAACGCCATTTAAAACAGCCGTTCCGCTTAAGGTTGCGGCAGTGGTGCGGTCGTAAACTTTATTCACGCCTGAAATTCCCGTAATGGTCAGGCCTAAAGCGGTGATATTTGCCACAAGTCCGGTTGGCTGGGTGATCGTATAGTTTGCAGCATCAGCGCCGCTAAGGCTCAAAGATGCCGTCACGCCAATTCCGTTGGCCACATCCGCAGAGGCGAAAGTTCCGCTCCCTGAAGCTGATATGACATCCGGAGTTATCACGCCGGTCAATGCCAGATTGGACAAAGTCGCCGATGTGTTTCCGTCATAAACCTTATTATTGACTGTTGCGCTGTTAGCAGTGAGCGCTTTCGGAGTAATGTCTGCCGAAAGGCCTGATGGTTGTGTCAAAGTATAATTTGCAGCATCCATTCCGCCTAAGGAAGAAGCAGAAGTTACCGCAATTCCGTTAGCGACAGCTATTAAAGCAAATGTACCGCTGCCAATAAAAGTCACATCATCCGAATTGATGATGCCATTAAGCGTACCTGTAACGGCAGCCGAATTGTTGCCGTCGTAAATCTTATTGACCGCCAATGCGCTGTCAACCGTCAATGCTTTTGGCGTAACGGTCAAGGGCTGGGTTTGGATGGGTGCGACATCGTATGTTCCGTTTCCGGCTTGCGATGCGGTAATTGTTGTTGTTCCTACGCCGACGATTGTAACGGTACTGCCCGAAACGGTCGCTACACTGGTATCCGAACTAGAATAGGAAACGGTAAGACCCGATGTTGCTGTTGCGGTCAGGCCAAAGCTTCCGCTTCCGTAAACCACATCAGATAATGGTCCGAAATCAATAGTCTGCGGTAATAATTCGGCGGCAAAAATATTCGCCGTCAACCCCGTTGGCTGCACCAGATTGTAATTCGATGTGTCGCCCGAAATGGTTGAAGTCGAAGTAACGGCAATACCCTCGGCTACTGCAGAAGAGGCAAAAGTCCCTGTTCCGCTTAAGGTAACCGAATCCGGTGCAATAACGCCGGTTAAAGTTCCCGTGATTACGGCGTCGGTGTTTCCGTCAAAAAGCTTGTTCTGTGCCGCGGCATCAGGAATCGTAAGGTCTTTTTTGGAAATATTTGCCGTAAGGCCTGTAGGCTGTGTAAAAGTATAATAAGCCGAATGGGCTCCGCTTAAAGCCAACGCAGGGGTTACATTTTTACCCGTCCCGAAGTTGAAATCATCAAAAGTTCCACCTCCGGTAACGGTAATCGCATCGCCATTTTCAGTCCCTGTAGCAGTCGCTCCTGTAATCGTGGCGGTTGTTGTGCGGTCGTATGTCTTGTCTTGTGCAGTAGCGCCAGTGATGGTCAATGCTTTTGTTGAAACGTTGCTGGTTCCCATCGCCACCAATGCAGCTGGTTCCGGAGAGGCTAAAACTTGCAAATCTGAGGAATAAGTTCCCGGGGCCGTTGTCGCTGCAAGCCGAATGTATACCGTTGTTGTAGGGACCGTTCCTGCTGAACCAATGATTGTTTGGGAGCTGGCATAACCGGTCGCTCCGCCTGGCGTTTGAGAAATTTCATAGCCCGGCGCCTGCAGATCGAGGTTGCTGGAAATATTGCTGGCCGAAACGGTAAATGTCGTCGCGGCAGAAGGTGTTCCGTAAGTCGTGCTCAAAGAAGGGAATGTACCGGTTGTCGTAATCACAGGCAATGCGACACAAGTACCATTTAAGGTCACATTGTCGAGCCTGAAAGTTCCTGTGGATGCCGCAGCTGCAGCGCCAAGATCGGCGCGTTGCGTGCCATAAGGATAAAACCGGAATTTCAGCGTTACGCCCGGTGCGACTGTAAAATCAGGCATGTCCCAAGTAATCGCGCTTCCGGCGGATGTTGTTGTAAGAGGCGCCGAACCCCAAGCGGTAGAGGAAGAGAAATTATTGGTGCTGTAGCGCACCTCGAGCTTGTTCGGAGCCGTAGCACTGCCCTGTCTCAAAAACGAGAGCGAGGCGACGCCCAACCTGTAGCCGGCGTTTGCCGTCACGGTAAATTCCAGATAATTGGTATCGGATATTACCGCCGTGTTGTTGAGTGTGGTCGAATTGAGCACATCTGCCGTTGCGGTACAAGTGGCGGTCTGTCTGGTAAACGCCGTACCGGTTGCATTTGTGATGATGGTTGGTACATTTCCGGGAGTCGGGCATGTCGAAGCTCCGGTAAAAACATTGGAATAAATCTGCGCATTCACGCTGTTAATTCCAAATACCGCCAGAAAAAACAGCAAGCCGAAAAGACCGCGTGGAAATTTTCTGTCTGAAGGAAGTAAAATTGTTTTCATTTTTAATAGTTTATTGTTTTGAATATAAAGTTATTAGTGAATCTGCTAAACTATAAATATAAAATGCAATAGTATTATTGAAACCGATGTTTTTATTAACATTGGCGCTTAAATTTTGCTGATCAAAGATTTGATTTCCAAACCGGATTAATAAAAAAACCTTCTCCGTTGCTGGAGAAGGTTTTAAAAAAGGGTTGACAAAAATATTATCTCTTGATCACCCGAAGTGTCTTCACGATACCGCCCTGGCTTACAATCACGTTGTAAACACCTGATGGATATTGTTGTCCTGCTTTTTCAGTATTCAACTCGGATACCTTGACTTCCCTTGATTCGATCAGTTTGCCAAGCATATCGTAAACTTTCACTTCTACATTTTCTGTAGCCGACGTGGTTACATCAATGGCGAATTCCGATACAAATGGGTTTGGATAAACCGCAGCTTTAAATTCTGATGAAGCCGTTGGGGCAGCAGTTGCAAACCTTGCCGCAGTTCCCGGAGAAGTGATCTCACAGGCATCCCCGAAAGGGGACCATGTCCCTGCCGACATCACCGCAACCCTGACCGTATACAATACGCCCGGTGAAGCAACCGCT
>DATHGE010000010.1:0-2120 GCA_035317805.1 Flavobacterium sp.
ACTTTCGACTTTCGTCTTTCGACTGAAAAAAATTACATCAGGAACTTCCCGCTGATGGAATTGTTGTGCTGTACCATGTGCATTACTTCTGCAAAAAGCGGCGCACAGCTGACCACTCTTATTTTTTTGGATTCCTTTTTCAACGGGATTGAATCGGTGACGATCAATTCCAACAATTGGGAATTCTCTATTTTTTCGTAAGCCTCGCCCGATAAAATGGCGTGCGTACATATGGCCCTGACGCTCAATGCGCCTTTCTCGATCATCAAATCGGCGGCTTTCGCCAAGGTGCCTCCGGTGTCGATCATGTCATCTACCAGAATTACGTTCCTGCCTTTCACTTCCCCGATGAGTTCCATCGTGTCGATCACATTGGCAATCTTACGCTGCTTGTAGCAAATTACCACGTCGGATTCTAAAAATTTAGAATAGGCGTAGGCTCTTTTGGAACCGCCCATATCCGGCGATGCGATAGTCAGGTTGTCGAGCTTGAGGCTTTTTACATACGGCAAAAATATTGTCGATGCGAAAAGGTGGTCGACCGGTTTTTCGAAAAACCCCTGGATCTGGTCGGCATGCAAATCCATTGTCATGATACGGGTCGCACCCGCAGCATCTAATAAATTGGCAACCAGTTTCGCCCCAATCGGAACGCGTGGTTTGTCTTTCCTGTCCTGGCGCGCCCATCCAAAATACGGAATCACGGCGGTGACATGTCTGGCTGAGGCTCTTTTTGCTGCATCGATCATGAGCAAAAGTTCCATCAGGTTATCTGCGCTTGGAAAAGTGGAGCAGATAATAAAAACACGAATTCCCCGGATCGATTCTTCGTAAGAAGGCTGGAATTCACCATCACTATATTTAGAGAACGTTACTTTGCCCAGCGGCACGCCATAATCTTTGGCGATTTTCTCGGCTAAATAGACACTTTGCGAACACGCAAATATCTTTGCTTCCGGTTCCTGGTGCGGCATTTTAATTCGTTGTTTTTATTCCGCTGCGCTCCATACAATTGCTTCGCCAATTCGCTGCGCTCGTGCCGGCTTGTTGTTGTCTTAGCTTCATGTTTTAAACGCCTCGGGTGTAGTTAGTTAGTTGTGTGTCGCGTTAACGAGGTGCAAATTTAGGAATAAAATTGAAGTATGAAAGGATATTTTTGAGTATTTTTTTTCCGATTGTGATATTTATTTCTACATTTGCACCGTGTTTTACAGCAAGCAATTGCTTAAAGCGACAAAACCAACTGTTGTTGGTTTTTGTCTGTCAAGCCCGGATGGCGGAATTGGTAGACGCGCTGGTCTCAAACACCTGTGGGAAACCGTACCGGTTCGACTCCGGTTCCGGGTACTTAAAAGCCTCTTCTTTACGAAGAGGCTTTTTTTGTTGGAAATAAGCAAATACCTTTCTTCCGGAGCGGAAGTATTTGACAGTCACTATCTAAACAGCGACAAAAAAAACCGCTACAAAGAGCGGTTTTGTTAAGAAAATGACGGGCTTACTTCTTTATTACTTTAAAACTTTTATTGCTTCCGTTGGTTTTTACATTTACAATATAAGTTCCCGAAAGTAAGGAAGATACATCAATTTGTGCCTTTTCGGAATGTACCGTGTTATAAATAAGTTCCCGACCCAGCATATCGAATACCGAAATTGTTTCTATAATTGAAGCATCAACTACATAAAGTGTTTCGCTAACCGGATTCGGATAATAATCAAATGTTTTATCATCAAAAGTATCAATGCCCAGTGTTACGGAAACCGCTACAGATAAAGGTATGCTCGTGCACCCATTGATTGTTTGGGTAACGTAATAGATAGCACCATCATTTAATATTAATGTTTCCTCCAGCGCGCCTGTTTGAGAAACGGCATCCCCGGGTGTAGGATACCATGTTAAGTTGGAACCAGATACATCAAGATCGCCCAGGGTTTCGCCCTCTGTAAATTCCTGGCTATTTTCTCCTTCGGGTGCAGGCACCACATCTACGGTAATGACAACGCTTGTTCGGGCGCTTTCACAGTTGCCGATAGTTTGGGATACATAATAATTGCCTGTTTCGAGCAAATCGGTTAACGCCAGCGGGGTCTCGTTTGTCGGGTCAGTATACCATTGGATACCG
>DATHGE010000011.1:0-5916 GCA_035317805.1 Flavobacterium sp.
TTCCCGAATCGGTTATTGACGACGCCGTGAGAAGAATACTTCGCAAGAAATTCGAATTGGGATTGTTTGATAATCCATACCGTTACAGCGACGCGAAACGTCAGCAAAAAGAACTCAACAATCCTGAAAACACCAAGGCAGCCCGCGAAATTGCAGCAAAAAGTATCGTTTTGCTAAAGAATGATAAAAAGGTATTGCCGCTTTCAAAAGATACCAAAACCATTGCCTTCATCGGGCCAATGGTCAAACTCAAAAGAGCCAACCACGGATTTTGGGCGGTTGATTTAAAAGACGTCGATTCCACTTACATCGTATCGCAATGGGAAGGATTACAAAGAAAAGTAAGCACAAACACCAAACTGCTTTACGCCAAAGGTTGCGGAATTAACGATACCAGCAAAGCAGGCTTTCAGGAAGCCGTCGATGTGGCCAATCAGGCAGATGTAATCCTATTGAGCGTTGGCGAAGCGCCTAATATGAGTGGCGAGGCCAAAAGTCGAAGCACCATCAATTTACCCGGAGTTCAGGAAGATTTGATCAAAGAACTTCAAAAAACGGGCAAGCCGATTGTCATTTTAATCAATGCCGGACGGCCACTCGTATTCAACTGGACAGCCGATAACATGCCGACTATCGTTTATACCTGGTGGCTGGGTTCCGAAGCGGGCGACGCCATTGCAGACGTGCTTTTCGGGGATTATAATCCGTCAGGAAAACTACCTATGACTTTCCCCCGGACCGAAGGACAGATTCCCATCTATTACAATCATTTTAATACGGGAAGGCCTGCGAAAAATGAAGACGATAAAATATACGTTTCGGCGTACACCGATTTACAGAATTCCCCAAAATTTCCTTTCGGCTACGGATTGAGTTATACTACATTCAAGTATTCGGATTTGAAATTATCGAAACATACGATTAAGAAAAATGACGTGCTTGAAGCTTCGGTTACAATTACCAATACCGGAAAGCTTTCAGGGGAAGAGGTGGTGCAGCTGTATTTGAGAGACAAAGTAGCTTCGATCGTCCGGCCGGTAAAAGAGCTCAAGGATTTTCAGAAAATAAAACTGGAAGCCGGCGAAAGCAAGACCATTACCTTCACCATCGACAACGACAAACTGTCCTTCTACCACGACGATTTGGATTTCAGGTCGGAAGCCGGCGAATTCGATTTGATGATTGGTTCGTCGTCAGAAGATATCCGATTGAGAAGTACTTTTGAGCTGACGGACAATGATGGTGGAAGTAAGGATGATAGTGGCCTAGCCTTGCCTAAGCCATAATTATTGTTAGTTACCCAAAAGGAGAAGTCGTAGGGCATTGGGATAAAATTTCAAATTTCCAGTAATTTAGATAGTTATCCATGAAAAAAAATACAAGCCTTCGGATTTTGGTGTTCCTTCTTCTAATCACACAATATTGTTTTTCGCAAGTTGACGTCGTGTACAGTGACTTGGTTTGGTCAGACGAGTTTGAAGCAAATGGTCCGGCAAATCCAACCAATTTGTATCTTCAGACCCAACTGCCTGCGGGCGGAAGCTGGTTTAATGGCGAAGCGCAACATTATACCAATCTTCCAGCCAATTCATTTGTAAATGCCGGTTTGTTAAATATCGTAGCCATAAAGGGAAATTATACAGATCAGGGAATAACCAAAGAATATACTTCGGCCCGCTTAAATTCTAAATTTGCATTCAAATACGGACGTGTGGATGTGAGAGCGAAATTGCCAATCGATTCAGGTACCTGGCCTGCTATATGGATGTTGGGCAAAAACGTAAATGAAGACGGCGCCTGGTTTGATGACACCTACGGAACTACGGATTGGCCTGCCTGTGGTGAAATTGATATTATGGAACATGGTATTTTTCCATCGCAATCAATTAATTATATCCAGAGTACGCTGCATACGCCTTCTTCTAACGGAAATTCGGTAAACAACGGTGGTACCTTAGCGTCGGATTTGCAAAATAATTACCATGTTTATTCGATGAATTGGTCGCCCTTCCAAATCTCATTTCTTCTGGATGATGTCATTTATTACACCTACAACCCAACAGTAAAAAATGCGAGCACCTGGCCTTTTGATGCAGCCCAATACCTCTTGTTAGACGTTGCAATGGGTGGCTTTGCGGGCAATATACCATCCAATTTTAATCAGGCAACCATGCTGGTTGACTATGTAAGGGTGTATCAAAATACGACAGTCGATACGCAGGCTCCAACGAATTTTACTGCTACTGTCGGAACAATTGGCAGTTCTTCGGTTGAATTGTTATTGAATGCAGCCGACAACTCCGGAACAGTAGTTTACAACATCAGTTATGGCGCTACAAACCTTTCCTATACTTTACCTGCCGGCGCACCACAATCGGTAATCATTCCGAATTTGCTCCCAAATACCAATTACACTTTTACAGTAACGGCTACTGATTTGGCAGGAAATCCCTTTTCGGACAACCCTATAATATTAAATGCTGCAACTACCGTCGATTTGAGCTGTTTTGGCACTGATACCGAAGCGCAACAAGGCGCGTTCTCTATTGGTTACAATTATACTTTCGAGACTATAGGTACAGATGTCAAGATCACTTGTGAAATGTTAGATACCAATCATGTAGGCATTGTAGCCATTTTGTGGAAACAAAACCCGTTCACCGAAACTCCTATGACGAATGTTTCGGGAAATATTTTTGCCAAAACCATCACAGGACAAACTATTGGTTCAACCATTCACTATGCGGTTAAATTTGCTTACGCAGGCGGCTTGGCTGTGACCAAATATTTTTCTTATGTAGTGGGCAGCGATTGTTCGTTAGGTACAGAAAACCCTTCTGAACCGGAGCAATTTACCTTTCAAAACCCGGCTAATGATGCTGTTCACATTCATTCCAAAAACGCTATTGATAAAATAGAAATATACAATATGCTGGGCACTTTGGTTTCTTGTGTCCAAAATTCGGATGAAATTGCCATCAAAAATCTGTCAAAAGGAATTTATTTACTCGCGGTTTACTCAGGAACTCAAAAAAGCGTTATGAAATTAATAGTCAATAATTGAGTAATTGTAGTGTACGGTTGGATGCTTTTTTAAGTACTATTTTTGTATAGGATCTGGCTCAATATAATTAAAATAAAAAAAGCCACTCTTTACAAGTGGCTTTCTGCTTTTGCTCCCTCTCTTGGGCTCGAACCAAGGACCCTCTGATTAACAGTCAGATGCTCTAACCAACTGAGCTAAGAAGGAAGGTATGTTACCTTTTAAAGCGGTGCAAATATAGGGCGTTTTTTAATTTTTGCAAATAAAAACGCGTTTTTTTTTAAAAATATTAGTTGCCGGCGATTGCCTTGTAGATATCGTTTCCGTTGGCAAACAACAGCAAACCGATAAGTAATGCAAAACCAACGATTTGGGCACGTTCCAGGAATTTATCGCTCGGTTTTCTGCGCGTGATTATTTCATACAATAAAAACATCACGTGTCCGCCGTCGAGCGCCGGAATCGGCAACAGGTTCATCACGCCGAGCATAATCGAAAGCAAGGCTGTAATGCCCCAAAATACCTGCCAGCTCCATTGGTCAGGAAAGATGTTGAAGATGGCGTAGAAGCCGCCAACGCCTTTATAAGCACCGGTTTTCGGATTGAAAATCGTCTTGAGCTGGTTGCCGTAGCTGATGAGTTGGTCTTTTCCTTTCGTAATTCCGATTGGGAACGATTCGAAGAAACCGAATTGTTGCTTGCTGATATTGTACAAACCCAATTTCTGAAGGTTGTCGTAAGGCATTCTTCCGGCATAAATGATTCCGAGTTTGCCTTTTTCATTGACCTTAATCAGGATTGGGATTTCCTTTCCGTCGCGTTTTACGATGGCAGAAACGCGTTGGTTTTTGAGTCCGTCGACCATCGCGAGCAATTCGTCGGCATATCTGACCGGTTTCCCATTAAAATTCGCCACGATGTCTTTTTGCTGGACACTGTTTTTGTTTGGCGAATTCTCTTCCACACCCGAAACCACAAACGGCACCCTGAGTTCGATGATCGAGGTTTTCCTGCCGTCGATCAAATTGCCGCTGAAATCTACCGGAAGGTGTACTACCTGCAGGGCTCCGTTTCTTTCAACGGTGACCTCTTTTCCGAGAAGCACTTTTTCATTGACCTGATCGAAACGGTCTATTTTCACGCCGTCAACCGAAATGATCTTGTCGCCGGTTTTGAGTCCGTACTTTTCCACGACCGGATTGGAGATCCAGACGCCGTCTTTCACTTCGCTGTTCTTGATGTACATTTCCCCGTAAAAGAAAGTCATCCCGATGTAAATCAGGAATGCCAAAATAAAATTGACCGTCACGCCGCCAAGCATAATGATCAGCCTTTGCCAGGCCGGCTTGGAGCGGAATTCCCACGGTTGCGGCGGAAGCATCATCTGCTCCTTGTCCATACTTTCGTCGATCATGCCTGAGATTTTCACATAACCGCCCAGTGGCAGCCATCCGATCCCGTATTCGGTTTCGCCGATTTTTTTCTTCAATAAGGAGAAATTAATATCGAAGAACAGGTAGAATTTTTCGACCCTTGTCTTGAATAATTTCGCCGGGATGAAATGCCCGAGTTCATGTAATATGATGAGTAAGGATAAGCTCAGTAAGAATTGTGACAGCTTGATAACTATTTCCATTTGT
The DNA here is from genome assembly GCA_035317805.1 of Flavobacterium sp. Classification (GTDB taxonomy): domain Bacteria; phylum Bacteroidota; class Bacteroidia; order Flavobacteriales; family Flavobacteriaceae; genus Flavobacterium. The sequence continues at coordinate 4,684 of DATHGE010000011.1, forward strand.
ATGTTTTAGTTCGAATAATGCGCACAAAAATAGTGTTTTCTATCCAACTACAGCAGTCTGCTTCCCTTTTCGACATTTAAATGTTTGTTAATAATTCCGGCGCGGTTTTTTGTTTTGTTCAATCGGGACTAAATTTACGTACCTAAATACAACGCCATGCAAAAAATCAAAACAGCACTGCTTTCCTACGGCATGTCGGGGAAAGTTTTCCATGCCCCGTTCCTCGAATTACACCCTGGTTTTGAACTGATCGGTTCCTGGGAAAGGAGCAAAAAACTCATCCAGGAAGATTTCCCGCTGGCCAAAAGCTATCCTACGCTCGAGGCGCTGTTAAAGGATGACATTGACCTGGTCATCGTCAATACGCCAGTCGGAACCCATTTCGAATACGCCAAAAAAGTGCTGCTTGCCGGAAAACACGCAATCGTCGAAAAAGCATTTACGACTACGGTCGAAGAAGCCGAAGAACTCGCTGCCATCGCTGAAGAAAAGAAACTGAAGCTGGCCGTTTTCCAGAACCGCCGCTGGGACAGTGATTTTAAAACCGTCAAAGACATTTTCGATAAGAACATTTTGGGTGAAATTGTGGAAGCCGAAATCCATTTCGACCGCTACAATCCGAGCCTGAGTGCGAAAATGCACAAGGAAACCTTCAATCCCGGTGCCGGAATCCTCAAAGATTTAGGGCCGCACATCATCGACCAGGCGTTGGTATTGTTCGGATTTCCAGATTGTCTTTTTGCAGACATCCGGATTACAAGAGACCACTCTTTGGTTGACGATTGGTTCGATATTACGCTGTTTTACCCAAATTTCCGCGTCCGTTTAAAATCAAGTTTTTTCATTCGGGAACCTTTGCCATCCTATATTCTTCACGGAAAAAAAGGCTCGTTCCTCAAAAGCCGCGGCGATGTGCAGGAAGACGAACTCAAACTGGGCAAAAAGCCGATGGTGACCGACTGGGGCATCGAACCGATCCACAAATCGGGCGTGCTGCATACCGAAATCGAAGGCAGCACGGTACGCGAAAACATCCCGACGCTTCACGGCAATTATTACGGTTTCTTCGACGGATTGTACCAATCGATAAAGAAAGGAACTCCCGAACCTGTTACCGCACAGGAAGGCATTAATGTCATGCGGATTATAGAGGCGGCCATCGAAAGCAGTTCCAAAAAACAACTCTTTAAATTTTAAGAATCATGCAGAAAAGACAATTGGGCAACACCGATC
>DATHGE010000012.1:0-8349 GCA_035317805.1 Flavobacterium sp.
TTTGCCTTTTAGTTTATCGCTTCCTTTATAATTGCTGCGGATGAACTCCGGCTGCGGAATCATCTCGGTTTCTTTACCGGGTTGTTCCTGCTTTTGTTTTGGAAAGTCTTTCGTTTTCATGAGATGCGGTTTTCACTGCTACAAATTTGGATGGAAATGGAGAAAAGCGCCTTATACAATTTTTTAATTTTCTTTCAGGATTTGCAATCGGACAGCCGATTATTGCAGCTTTTAATTTTTATTCGAATTAATTATTTTAAATTTAGCCTTGAAACAAACTTTATGGATTCGGGGCAATGAGTTCTAACACAAAAAATAGTACACAATTCCTGTCCGGAGGCGGAGAAATGGGAATGTTGACCCGGGCGAAAGACTGGAGTAAGACACCCGTCGGCGCGGTGGAATATTGGCCGCAAAGCCTTCGCACTACGGTCGGCATCCTGCTCAATTCCAAATTCCCGATGTTCCTGTTCTGGGGCCCGGAACTAATTTGCTTCTACAATGATGCCTACCGCCCGAGCCTTGGTGAAAATGGAAAACATCCCGATATTTTAGGAGAGCCGGGCGAAAAATACTGGCTCGAAATCTGGGCGTTTATCAAACCGCTTATCGACCGGGTGCTGGCAGGCGAAGCGACATGGAACGAAGACCAATTCCTGCCGATTTTCAGAAACGGCAAAACGGAAGATGTCTATTGGACATTCAGCTACAGCCCGGTGATTGACGAATCAGGCAAACCCGCAGGTGTTTTTGTTACCTGCACCGAAACCACAGAAAAGGTGATCAGCCTGAAAAAATTAAGTGACAGCTGCGACCAACTCGAATTTGCTATCGAGGCGGCAGAACTGGGGACCTGGGAATACAATCCGAAAACAGATAAATTTACCGGAAACGAGCGTCTGAAATCCTGGTTCGGCCTTCAATCAGAAGCAGCAATTGAACTGCCGCTTGCCCTGGCAGCGATTGCCGATAAAGACCGGCAGAACGTGATTGATGCCATTCAAAACGCAATGGATTATACTTCGGGCGGACACTATGACATTGAATATTCTGTCAAAAATCCCATAACCAATAAAGAGATTATTGTCCTTGCAAAAGGCAGGGCCTGGTTTGATGATAATAAGGAAGTACACCGCTTCAACGGCATTATGCAGGACGTTACCCAACAGGTTATGGCCCGTAAAAAAATAGAGGAAAGCGAAAGATACATGCGGTTAATGATTATGCAGGCGCCCGTTGCAATCTGCATCCTAAGAGGACCGGATAGCATTTTTGAAACGGTGAATCCGTTGATGGAAGCGATGATGGGCAGAAGTGCCGAAGCGGTCGAAGGCCGGAATATTTTTGATGCCATGCCCGAACTGCGCAACCATGGCCTCGAAGAACTCCTTGAAAATATATTGCAGACCGGCGAATCTTTCATAGCAAAGGAGCAGCAGTTTGAACTTCCGAGGGGCAACGACCTCAAAGTGCATTTCATCACTTACATTTATGAGGCGATGAAAACGACAGAAGGCGTTATTGACGGCGTCATGGTCGTGGCTATCGATGTAACGGAACAGAAACTGTTTAAGGAAAACCTCGAAAATCTCATACAGGAGCGCACCCGCCAACTGGAACTCAAAAATATAGACCTGGAAAAAATGAACAAGGAACTGCAGTCGTTTGCCTACATTTCGAGCCATGACCTGCAGGAACCTTTGCGCAAGATCCAGACATTTTCAAGCCTGATGATGGAAAGCGAAAGGAACAACCTTTCCGACCAGGGGCAGCATTATTTCCAAAGGATGCAGCTTGCCGCACAGCGGATGCAGACGCTTATCGACGATTTGCTTGCCTATTCACGTACCAATAAGAAAGAAAATAAGTTCGAGCTGACGCGCATTAGCCAGATTGTAGAAGAAATCAAAAGTGACCTGCAGGAAGAGATTGCCGTGCGAAATGCCATCATCGAAGAGACAGGCGATGCCAAATTAAAAATTATCCCATTCCAGTTCCGGCAACTGATGCAAAACCTGATCAGCAACGCCATGAAGTTTTCAAAACCAGGACAGGATCCGCATATAAAGATTGCCAGTGGTTTCGAAACAGGAGCAGCGTTGGAAAACGAAAACCTCCAGCCAGATCAATTGTATTGCCACATCAGCATTTCGGATAACGGAATCGGGTTTCCGCCCGAGTTCAGCGAGAAGATTTTCGAACTGTTCCAAAGGCTGCATTCCAAAGACCAATACATGGGCACCGGAATCGGGCTCGCCATCGTTAAAAAGATTGTCGAAAACCACAACGGGACCATCACCGCTACAGGCGGATTGGGCAAAGGAGCGCAGTTCGACATTTACATCCCCAAAGCATAAAACTAACAACATTATGGAAAACCCCGAATTGAATGAATTTTACAACGGCCTGCACTCGGCAGAAAAAATGGCAAGGCTCCGCGAAGGGCTTGAGGCCATTGCCATTAGGAATGCGGCTTACTTTGATAGCCGCAATAGTGCAACATCGACCGACGCGCTTTCGGATCATTATGTGCTGCTTCAGAATTCCGACAGGATTGTGTTCGGCTTTATTGAGAACACCGACATTCCCGATGGCATTAAATCCGATTGCCTCGAACTGTTTAACGCCATCTACAATGATGACGCCGCCAACCTTATCTGATAGACTAAAAACCCACCCAAATTTAGATTGATGAAAAAATTAATCGCATTGGTTTGCTTTCTTTGTATCGCCGTCAGTTATTCCCAAAAAAGCTGCCCCAGGAATTTTGACGGCAAGGCTTTGATCGAAGTCAAAAAGAAAGTACGAAAACACATCGGCGAAATCGTGGCCTTTGATGCCGAAGTGACTGAAGTTGGCTCCGGCTACAACGACATTCCGTATATCCACGTCAAACTCGACAATGGTGAGATGCTCTGGGTGGCCTCTATGATGAGCGGAAAATTGACCGCAAAAGGGACAAAGCTGCGGTTGCTGGGCTATATTGATGAAGTGAAACCCGACGATGAGATTGCGCTTTTGTATAATAAGGACGGCATACAGGTGCGCGCTTTTGCGATGCTCGACCATCTTTCCAAACAAATGCAGATGTCGAATGCCTTTGAAACCGAGGCCAAATTGTGGCTGTCGGGAACCATTCCGAAGAATAGGGAATAGGGGAATCTAATCGCCAATTTTTTCCAACGCAGGAATGTCGTCCATTTTTTCGAGGCGTTCAGAAAGTGCCGCTTTGAAATCATTCAGGTTATTTCCGGTTTTTACCAGATCCAGATGCAATTTCTCTTTCCCTTTGCCGGATTCACCAAGCTTGCGTAAAATTTCATAGACTTCGCCTTCCGCTTCCATAACCTGTAAACGTTTGTAATAGGTAAGGCTTTCGGTCATATGGGCAAGCGCAATCATGGCCGTAAGGAACGGATGGTTATTGGTAACGTTGACTTCTTTTAATTTTCCGTGTTCCAGCTCTACTTTGAGCGCGTAGGCAAACTCTTCCATGTTGAATGCTTCATGTTTGCTTCGCGGATTCAGATAGGCTTTGATTGCCGCCACATTATTCATTGTAGAAAGGTCTACGGATGTTTCTGTTTTTTCGTTCAGGTCTTTGTAAATAACATTTCTTATCGCCCTGGCTTCTTCTATGGTTGGGTCATTTTTCGGATTTTCAAAATCCCTTTCCGACCAATCCCAATTTTTGGAATGAACGGGTTTGATGTATTTTTCACAAAAATCAGTGACATCATTTTTGAGGCTTATTAATTTCCCGTCCCTTTTGATATATACGTCCTGGTAAATTCCGCTACTTTTTGCCATTTTATTTTTCTTATAAAGATAAGATTTTTAGGGAAAGTTTCAAAAATGAAAGTATATTAGCCGCTTCAATATGTTAATTTTTTAACAAGTGCAACGTTATGGGAATAATAGGAATGATATTAATGATTTTCGGATTTGCCAATGCCGCCTTCGTACTATTGCTTTATGTAATTTCTTTAAGTGCGCTTGCCGGTACAAAACTTTCTAAAAAGGTGGGAACCGCAAATGAAAAGACGGACCATTATATCGAACAGGGAAAATCGTACTCGAATGACCTGTTTGTAAAATTAATCTGGAGGATAGGCATAGGGCTGGTCGGCCTGCTGCTGTATTATTTCGCAACATAATAAATCAAAACCAAAACAAACAAATGGAAAAAATTGAAATACCGCTGCAAAAAAGAAACGGGAAATTTAAATTGTATGTCGCAGTAACCGTATTTATGGGCTGGATGTTCGTGCTGTGTATCGTTAATCTGATTGTCAAAGGATTCGACTGGTCGCCGGTCGTTATGGCAGCACTGTTGGCATTCGGGCTCATCGCAGTAGGTATAGCACTCTCTGATTACTACAAGCAGAAAAACCCCAAACTTGCCGTCGAATCGGATGGGATAATTGTACGATTCTTTATTGGCTACGATGGAGGCACGGCCAACAGGTCGAAGAGCATCAAAATCGAAAACATGAAAAGATTTTACCTGGTAACCAAAAAAACCAGGTATCTGATAAAAGACAAATCCTTTGAGTTTGAGCCTAAAAAAGGAATCCTGAAAACAAACATCGAAGTTTTTCCTTCGTTATCGGATATCGATGATGCAGGTGTTGCCAAAGTAATGGAATTTATGGGCAAAATGGCGCCCGAAATCGCATTGGGTTATTACGGCTCTCCGCTGGCGCAAATGTTCAATAAGTAACGCCTCCATTTTATTTCTGCTTAAGCTCCAACATTGCCTGTCCTGACTTTTCCGGCGCGTTTGTAATTGGCCATAATCACTCCGCCTGGTGTAACAGAACTGTCTGTTAATGTAAATGCTGCCGGAATCGTACCATTGTCAAACAACTTTTTCCCTTCGCCAAGTGCCAACGGGTGGATTTTGAGCCGGAGCTCGTCCACTAAATCATGCTTAAGTAGCAGCTGGATAAGTTCGCCGCTGCCCCAAACCTGAATGTCAGCACCGTTTGAGTTTTTGAGTTTTTCGATATCGGCCAGGCTCTTGAGGAAAACGGAGTTTTTCCAATCCGACTTTTCCAGGGTTTTGGACAGGACATATTTTGTGCCCTCATTGATGCCCGGCCAAAAGTCGGCATGTTCAGGCCAGTAGTCCGCCCAAATCTCAAATGTTTTCCTGCCCAAAAGATAATCGGCAGGTTTCAGCTCTTCTTCCAAAGCCTTGCGATAGGCTTCGTCACCATACGGCGCAGTCCAGCCGCCGTATTTGAAACCGTTTGAGGTATCTTCCTCAGGTCCGCCAGGTGCTTGCATGACTCCATCTAATGTAATCATGGATAAGACAGTTAATTTTCTCATATCGTTATAATTTATTTCTTTAAAACAAATTTCGCCAAAAAATACCGTGCCTTTGCAGTGTGAATGCGACAATCAAAGCGGCTGAATGCGAAAAGTATTTGGTGGTATCGCTGTATCGCCAAAGCGTGGCTGTATCGGAGTTTTTTATTCTGTAAGATTGACAAATTTTTTCCCATTATAATAACACAAACCGGTTCCATTTGTGCCGAACCAGAGATTTCCGGATCTGTCTTCTAAAATGCAAAAAACAGTATTGTTGTTCAAACCATCTTTTGTCGTAAAGTTTTTAAAGGCTTTCCCGTCAAAACACCAAACCCCGTCATCTTCATCCTTGCCCAGTGAGGCAAACCATATATTTCCTGTTTTATCTTCTAAAATTGCTCCGGTTCCGGTCTTACTAAATGCTTCTTTTTCTGCAAAAGCGGTAAAAGCTTTTCCATCATAACGATAAATACCACGGTATCTGCTTGCTACCCAGATGGTGCCGTTTTTATCTTCAATCATGTTGCGAACCCATCCTTCGCCATTCGGTTTAAAATTGGTTATTGATTTGCCATCATAGCGGCAAATACCTTCAAAAGCCATCGGCCCGGAGCCAAACCAGATATTCCCGTCTTTATCAGCCAACATGCATTGTACGCTTTTTAGCGTAACCGAGTCGGCGTTAGTGATATTTCCATTATCTAAAAGACGGGTAAAAAAATTTCCATTATAGTAATAGACACCTGTAGTTGTGCCGAACCAAATTAGGCCGCTTTTATCCTGTATCATACTAAAAACTTCATTCTTTTCTTTGATTTCGTTTGTCGTGGAAATAGGAACGGCGGTTAGTGTTTTTCCATCGTAAAGACTAATTCCGGCAGCCGTGCCACACCAAATATTGCCATTTAGATCTTCCAGAATTGACCAAACCGTATTGCTGCTCAGGCCATCTTTCACCGTAAATTGTGTAAAAGATTTTCCGTTATAGCGATAAATTCCTTCTCCGGTTGTTCCAAACCATAAGTTCCCTGATTTGTCCTGCAGCCCGCAATGAACATTTTGATATTTGTCGGAGCCTTGCGTCCTTATTAGTTTTGTCTGGGCCTTGCAAATAGTCACAAATGCCAATAAGGTCAGTAAAATAATACCTGGTGTTTGTATAAAAGGTCTTTTCATTTTTCAGGAGGTATTTGTCGATTATTGAAGGAAGATATCACTCTTTCTGCTAAGATAAAAGTTTTTCTGGAGGAAAAAATAATGCCCGGATGAATTCATTATAAAAGAAAAGCCGGCTATAGAACCGACTTTTACTCATTTCCAGCTATTATTGCTGTTATTCATATTTGTAACTAAAATTTCCTTCAGTGACATTGTATCCAATTGGTGCTGCGGGATTGCCAAGTTCATCGACTGTTGTAAATTGAAAAGTACCCTTAACCATTTTTGTTGTCGTATTTACTTCAGTAATTGCGATAACGCCCTCATTTGTATTTTCGGATATATCGTTGGAATTATCTATCAGATCAATGAAATGGGATGGAGGCGTGTCAAAAGTTTCCTGACCGATATCGTATGTGCCAACGACAATATCACTCCGTTTTAACCAGATGTTGATTTCCGGATTTCCCAAAATGCCTTGTCTGCCCTGAAGCATGACATAATCCTCTATTGGATAATAACTCCAAATGTTCGTACTGGAAAATTCATTGTTGCCAAAAGGATTGTTGGTTTGAAAAGTAGCGCCATTGATTTTTGCAGTCATAGCATATTCCGGATTTTCCGGAATGTTTACGATTGGATTGTCATCATCTGAAGAAGAGCATGAGAAAAGCGTTAACGATAATGTGAGAATTAGAACAAATTTTTTTTTCATAAGAGGTGTTTTCATATAGTTTAAGTTTTCAAATATAAGTTTTTTAGTACGTTAATGTGATATGGTTTTTATAAAATGTCACATAACTCCCAAATACAAATTACTTAAACATTTAAAAAAAGGTTGATCGTTCCGGATGTTTTTCGATATCCCATTTGGTATAACCCAGCCAAAAAAGGCAATGGGGAAGTACCAATAACAATTATTTCTCTGTGAAAATTTTGCACCAGAATTTAAATTATCAGGCCTTTGTTTGGTTAAGAAAGTTCACTGGTACAGATAAATTTGAAAGTTTTCTACAAGGAAAAAGTATTGGTAACGACAAATAAGAAGAAAATGGTGGTAAGTATGGTTTTTTTCATTGCGCTATTTTATTGAAGCTTTGAAATCTGCAGATAACAAAAACCTTTACTTCTTAATAAATTTTCCTTTCCATATTCCACTTTGGGTTTGTGCTGTAAGGATATAATGGCCGGGAGTTAGTTTTGAAACCTCAATCTCTTTCGTATTTCCTGTTTTCAGGACGATTTGCCCGAGCATATTGACGACAGTAATTTGTGCTATTTGCAAAGAAGTCTGCAAGGTAATTTTATTGCTGGCAGGATTTGGAAATAGCAGGATGCTGTTCTTTGGGATATCTTGCGATTCAGTACCCAGGTCAGCCTCAGTCACGGTAAAGCATTCAGAGATACTTTCGCAGCCCACAGCATTAGTTACCCTCACGGCATATCTTCCGGGCTGGGTAGCGGTATAGCCTTGCTGGTTTTGCCCTGTGATTTCGGTCGGGATTTCGCCCGCTTCCCCGCAGTCGAGCCATTGGTAAGACGCATTGGTTTCATTTGATAGCAGGATGTTCCCGCTTTGGGCAACCCCATTGTCAGGGGCCGAATAAACATTAGCAAAGACATATTCGGAAGTGCTTGTCCCACAGCCATTGCTTGCGACGACATTATAAGCCCCACCCGTAGCGATGCTGATGGTGGGCGTTGTTTCACCGGTACTCCACAAATTGTATTCGCCACTGCTTTCTATGGTTACACTATTTCCTTCACAGATAACGATAGTACTGCCCGGTTGCGAACCGTTAACAGTAATTATTGGAATCGCGGGAACGCCCGTAGCTACCGAAATCGTAATTGGTTCGGAGATTACCGGGC
>DATHGE010000013.1:0-16403 GCA_035317805.1 Flavobacterium sp.
ATCAAATACGATCTCAAAGCGTATAAAAACGGTGGCAGCATGATTGCCTATTCCTACTCCAGCGAAGCCGACCGCCTCGTGAAAGAGAAAAAATTCCGTGACGAATATGCCAAAAAGACGCTCAGTTCCAAAAAGGGCGTCTGCCAGGATTATTCGGCATTGTTCCATACGGTTTGCGACCTGACGGGTTTGAAATGCATCGACATCATCGGGACTTCCAAAGCGCATCCGGCCCATATCGGTAAGCTCCCAAAAGCCAGCGACCATGAGTGGAATGCCGTTAAGATTGGCGCCGAATGGAAATTCATCGACGTCACCTGGGCCTCGGGCAGCGTAAATATCGAAACGGGAAAATTCATTCCCGAATTCAACGATGCGTATTTTTTTACCGCACCGGAAGTTTTCTTCCTCAACCATTTCCCAAATGACAAAAGGCTGCTGATGGTGGATAAGACCGAGCAGGAATTTGCCGAATTGCCGCTGTATTACGGTCCGTATCTTCAGGCCAAATATGAAATCGTCTCGCCCGAAAAAGGACTGATTTCGGCAAAGGCAAGCGCGGTTCCTTTCCAGATCATCGACTTTCCGCAAAGCAGTAAGATCGCTTACGTTTTTACCAGCGAAGGCCAGTTGAGGGAAGTACCTTTCAAACAAAACGGAAACACCACCCAATTCACCATTCCGATAAGCAGCAGAAGCCGTGGCTTTCTTACCATTTATGTCAATAACAACGCCGTCGTAACTTATAAAATCGAACGTTAGAAGAGCAGATGGCAGGTGCAGATAAGCAGAATACAGTAAAAATATTGTCGAATGAAAATTTTTGTGTCTTTTTGTTATTAAAACCCTTTCGTTTCTTCTGCCATCTGAATTCTGCCATCTTTTCTCCTCCCAAATGTCAATATCCTTATTGATAACTTTCGCGCTGACGCCTTTCATTTATTGCGGGCATGCACTATATTAGCACACCCGACGCCGACGCGCGCAGCAGAGGCCGGACAGAACGCAGTTATAATCGATAAATTTCAAATGTCAGAACAAAATCAATATACCGAAGACAATATCCGTTCACTCGACTGGAAAGAGCATATCCGTATGCGTCCCGGAATGTACATCGGGAAGCTCGGCGACGGCTCCTCGCCCGATGACGGTATTTATATTCTGCTCAAGGAAGTCATGGACAACTGTATCGACGAATTCGTTATGGGCGCAGGCAAAACCATCGAAGTCACGATCAAAGACAAGACCGTTACCGTTCGCGATTACGGACGTGGGATTCCGTTAGGGAAAGTGATCGATGTGGTTTCAAAAATGAATACGGGCGGGAAATACGATTCGCTGGCTTTTAAGAAATCGGTGGGTCTGAATGGCGTCGGAACCAAGGCGGTCAATGCGCTGTCGCATTATTTTCGTGTGGAATCCGTCCGCGACGACAAACAGAAAGCAGCGGAATTCTCAGGCGGGAACCTGACGCTTGAAGAAGACATTATCGAAACGACCAAACGCAAAGGGACCAAAGTCATCTTTATTCCCGACGAGGCGATTTTCAAGAATTACAAGTTCAGGAACGAGTACATCATCAAGATGCTCAAGAATTATTGCTATCTCAACAATGGCCTGACGATTATCTATAACGGCGAGAAGTATTTTTCCGAAAACGGATTGAAAGATTTGCTAGAGGAAACAATCCATGTGGAAGACCAGGAATATCCAATCATCCACCTCAAGGGCGACGATATCGAAATCGCCATCACGCACTCCAAAACGCAATACAGCGAAGAATACCATTCCTTTGTGAACGGACAGAATACGACGCAGGGCGGAACGCATTTGGCCGCCTACCGCGAAGCCATCGTCAAAACGATCCGCGAATTTTATAACAAGCCTTTCGAAGGTTCGGATATCCGGAAATCGATCGTGAGTGCGGTAAGCGTCAAAGTGATGGAACCGGTTTTCGAATCGCAGACCAAAACGAAACTGGGATCGACAGATATGGGTCCGGATTTACCGTCGGTGCGTACATTCATCAACGATTTCGTCAAAAATAAATTAGACAGCTACCTTCATAAGAATCCGCCGACCGCCGATGCGTTGTTGCGCAAGATTTTACAGGCAGAACGCGAACGCAAGGAATTGTCGGGAATTCGCAAGCTCGCGAAAGACCGCGCCAAAAAAGCGAGCCTTCACAATAAGAAACTGCGCGATTGCCGCGTGCATTTGACCGATACGAAAAATCCGAAAAGTCTCGAAAGCACGCTTTTCATTACCGAAGGAGATTCGGCTTCGGGATCGATTACCAAATCACGCGACGTCAACACCCAGGCGGTTTTCAGTCTGCGTGGCAAGCCGTTGAATTCTTACGGCATGACCAAAAAGATCGTCTATGAAAACGAAGAATTCAACCTGCTCCAGGCGGCGTTGGATATCGAGGACGATATGGAAAACCTGCGCTACAACAACATCGTCATCGCAACCGATGCCGATGTCGATGGCATGCACATCCGGTTGTTGCTGATTACGTTTTTCCTGCAGTTCTTTCCCGAACTGATCAAGGAAAACCACCTGTATATTTTGCAGACGCCATTGTTCCGCGTACGGAATAAAAAAGAAACCATCTATTGCTATTCCGACCAGGAACGCAAAGACGCCATAGAAAAATTAAAGCCGAAACCGGAGATTACGCGATTTAAGGGATTGGGTGAAATTTCACCCGACGAGTTCGTGCATTTCATCGGGCAGGACATCAGGCTCGACCCGATTATGCTCGACAACGCGACGTCGATCGAGACTTTGCTCGAGTTTTATATGGGCAAGAATACGCCGGACCGACAGGAATTCATCATCAATAACCTGAAAGTCGAACTCGATACGATTGAAAGCAGTTAACAATTGATAAATTAACAATTAACAGTTAATAATGGGGCAGACAATTCCCGCTCTCCGCTTTATCTTTTGCCTTGCGGGACAAAAGGATGCCGCTGCGATCGGGGCTGCAATTAGAACAATAAATTAAAAAGTCGCTAAGCCAAAATTCGATTCGTTCGACTTTGACTTTCGGCATTCGACAAATAAAATGGACGAAGAACAAGATTTGAACCCTGAAGAAATTACAAAACCCGAAGGACAGCATTTTTACGATAACGACGCGGCAGACAGCAACGATACGATCACCAAGGTAACCGGAATGTACAAAGACTGGTTCCTCGATTATGCGTCTTATGTGATTCTCGAGCGCGCCGTGCCTGCCATTGAAGACGGTTTCAAACCCGTGCAGCGCAGGATCATGCATTCGCTCAAAGAACTCGACGATGGCCGTTACAACAAGGTTGCGAACGTAGTCGGGCACACGATGCAGTACCATCCGCACGGTGACGCGAGTATCGGCGATGCGATGGTGCAGATCGGGCAGAAGGAACTATTGATCGATTGCCAGGGAAACTGGGGAAATATCCTTACCGGCGACGGCGCGGCGGCTTCGCGTTATATTGAAGCGCGTCTGTCGAAGTTTGCCCTGGAAGTCATTTACAGTCCGAAGATTACCGATTGGGGCGTTTCGTATGACGGAAGAAGGGCAGAGCCGAACAACCTTCCGGTGAAGTTTCCATTGCTGCTGGCACAAGGCGCTGAGGGAATTGCCGTCGGACTTTCCACGAAAGTGCTGCCGCATAATTTCAACGAACTCATCGATGCGTCGATCAAGATATTAAAAGGCAAGCCGTTTACGCTGTTCCCAGATTTCCAGACCGCCGGGATTGCAGATATTTCCAATTATAATGACGGATTGCGCGGCGGTCGCGTTCGCGTCCGTGCGAAAATTGCGCAGCTCGACAAATCGACGTTGGTGATTACGCAGATTCCGTTTTCAACAAACACGACGACGTTGATCGACAGTATCCTGAAGGCGAACGATAAGGGCAAGATCAAGATCAAGAAAATCGAAGACAATACCGCTGCGGAAGTGGAGATTTTAATTCACCTTTATCCTGGCGTTTCCCCTGATAAAACCATCGATGCGTTGTTTGCATTTACCGCCTGTGAAACTTCGGTGGCGCCATTGGGTTGTGTGATTGAAGACAACAAGCCTTTGTTTATCGGCGTTTCTGCCATGCTCAAAATTTCTACGGAAAGAACGGTCGGCCTGTTGAAAAGCGAACTCGAGATCCAATTGTCGGAACTCGAAGAACAATGGCATTTCCTTTCGCTCGAGCGGATTTTCATCGAGAATAAAGTTTACCGGCTGATTGAAGAGGAAACGACGCGTGAAGGCGTTATCGATGCGGTCGACCAAGGCTTGAAACCGCATACCAAACATCTCAAACGCGAGGTAACGGTTGACGATATTTTACGGTTGCTCGACATCCGCATCATGCGTATTTCCAAATACGACAGCAATAAGGCGCAGGATAAGATCGAGGCGCTTGAAGGCGATATCGAGCAGGTCAAACACGATCTCGATCATTTGACCGATTACGCGATTGCCTATTTCACCAGACTCAAAGAAAAATACGGGAAAGGCCGCGAACGCCAGACCGAACTGCGTATTTTCGACAATATTGAAGCGACGAAAGTCGTACTTCGAAATACCAAATTGTATGTCAACCGCGAAGAAGGCTTCGTAGGAACCAGCCTCAAAAAAGACGAATTTGTGGCAGATTGCTCTGATATCGACGACCTGATCGTGTTCCTTCGCGACGGAAATATGATGGTGACGAAAGTCGACGCCAAAACCTTTGTCGGCAAAGACATCATCCATGTCGCCATTTTTGACAAAACTGACAAACGCACGATTTACAATATGATTTACCGCGATGGGAAATCGGGGCCGTCGTATATTAAAAGATTTAATGTTTCGGGAATTACGCGCGACAAATTATACGATTTGACCAATGAGAACAAAGGCTCGCAGGTATTGTATTTCTCCTGTAACCCGAACGGGGAAGCCGAAGTCATTACGATTTTACTGCGCCAGATTGGAAACATCAAGAAATTGAAATTCGACATCGATTTTGCAAGTATGGCAATTAAGGGCCGCGCTTCCAAAGGAAATCTGGTGAGCAAATATCCGATTAAGAAAATAGAACTCAAGGAAAAAGGGATTTCGACATTGAAGCCGAGAAAAATCTGGTTCGATGATACGGTGCAGAAACTAAATGTGGATGCGCGTGGGGAATTGTTGGGTGAGTTCCGACCGAACGATAAGATTCTCGTGATTTCCCAAACCGGAAAGCTCAAGGTCATTATCCCCGAGCTTACGACGCATTTCGATGAAGATATGGTCGTCCTGGAGAAATGGATCCAGAACAAGCCGATTTCCGCAATCTATTACGACGGTGAAAAGGAACGTTATTATGTGAAGCGTTTCCTTGTAGAATCGGAAGGCAAAGAGGAGATTTTTATTACCGAGCATCCGAATTCGCAGCTCGAAATCGTTTCCACTGATTACCGTCCGCTGGCCGAATTGGTATTCAACAAAGTGAAAGGCGTGCAGAAAGATAACCAGACCGTCGATGTGGAAGCGTTCATCGCCGTAAAAGGATTCAAGGCGCTCGGAAACCAGCTCACAGCCGACAAACTCAAGCAGGTGAATCTTTTAGAGCCGCTGCCTTACGAGATTCCGGAAGAGATTGTTCCGGAAGAAATGGAAGTGTCCGGAGATACGGAAGTTGCCGAGGATGAAGATTTGCAGATTGACGACGAAGGTCAGATCACTTTATTTTAAAAAAAAAAGAAGCCCCGAATTCACCTGTTATTTTTTAATTTGTGAATTCGGGGTTTCTTCTATTCAGAGTAAATTTATTTATTCTGCTCTTCTTCTTTCTTTTTCTTTTCAGAATCGAGGATGGCACCAGTTCCGGCTCCGAGTCCGGCTCCCGCCAAACCTCCGATAACCGCTCCGGTTCCACGGTCTTTCTTATTGATAATCGCGCCACCGATGGCTCCGGCTCCGGCTCCGATTACGGCACCTTTAGCCGCACCGCTCCAGCCTTTTCTTTTTTTCTCCGCCGGGGTTGCCGCTTGTGCAGGCGCTTGGTTGTTGATTACTACCGGTCTTTGTTTGGCTGCAATCGCCTGCATGGAATCGATGGTTTTTTGCTTGGCCATTTCGGCTTTTTGTTTTTCCATCACCACATTCATCGAGTCGATGGTGGCCTGTTTGGAATCATCCACAACACCTGATTCATTTGCAGTTTGCCTGCATGATATGGTAAATACTGCTGCGAATATTATGATAACTAACTTTTTCATGGCTTTGCTGTTTTTGAATTTATATTTTCAAAATTAGCCATAAAAGACACCGACAGCATTACAACATATCGCTTCAATTTTATATCTTTTTTAAAAAGGAAGCCAATAAATTTTTATAAAATGTGATTAGGCTTTCGGCTGTTTTTTCTTTTTCGTCATTTTCATATTGAGCATTTCCACCAGTAACGAGAACGTGATGGCAAAATACAGATAACCTTTCGGGACAGGAGTGACGTGGTTTCCGAAAATCAGGGCATCAGACAAATGCGCCGCTTCAGTGATCAGCATAAACCCGATCAGAATGAGGAACGACAATCCCAAAATCTGTATCGACGGATTCCTGTTGACAAAAGCACCAACCGGAACCGCAAACTGCATCATGATCAAAACCGAAATGACCACTGCCGCAATCATGATATACAACGCGCCTTCCACACCGTTGGTCATCCCAACTGCCGTTAAAATACTGTCGAAAGAAAACACGAGGTCAATCAATATAATCTGTATAATCACGCTGCTGAAAGTCGCCTTTGCCGATTTCCCGATCTGCTTTTCCTCTTCGCCTTTCTCATCCACTTTGTCGTGGATCTCTTTCGTACTCTTATAAATCAGGAACAATCCGCCCGCGAGCAAAATCAATCCCTGTCCCGAGACTTTCGCGCTGATAAAACCCCAGTCGAAACTAAACCATGGCTCTTTCATCGCAATCAAAACCGTAATTCCAAAAAGCAACGCGATTCGCATGAACATCGCGAGGAACATCCCGATTTTGGTCGCGCGTTTGCGTTTTTCCTCAGGCAGTTTCCCCGTTGCGATCGAAATGAAGATGATGTTGTCGATCCCCAGTACGATTTCTAAAAATGTCAGTGTCAATAATGCAATCCATGCATTCGGATTCGATAAAAGTTCCATGAAAATTGTTTTAGTTGGTTCGGGTTGCGGTTCCCTTTTGCTTTTTTGCGTTGCCTACAATCCCAAATTCAAAAGTATAGGTTTTTTCCGAAGTTGTCAAAATTTTAATGTCGATCGCCTGTTTTTCCGCGCGGTTTTTCGGGTTCATTTTCTGGATCACATATTCGCAGTCGTTCACCCAGCGGATCGTGGCCGTATCGGTCTTTCCTTCATACGTCTCGATCACCATCTTATCGGTACGGATCGAAGTCGTATATTTCTTCACGCCGCCGACAAGAATCTCCGAACGGAATTCCCCGGTCTTAAAATCCTTGCAGTTGCGTTCGGCATGGTAGCACGAAGCCAGTAAAAAGGGCAGGAGTAGCAATATAATTTTTTTCATAATTTGCATGTCATTGCGAAATTTGTATCTGTCATTGCGAGCGAAGCGTGGCAATCTGTTTATTTATTTGAAGCTATTTCCTGCTTTCCGCTATATCTTTTGTTGCGCTGCGCTCCACAAAAGGATACCGCTCCCATCAGGGCTAGGGATTCCCGTCCTGTTCCAAATCGGTCTTAAACCGGTCCAATTCGGCGTCCGTAAAATGCCGGATGATTTTTTCCTTCGAGAACTTATCGTCATTGTAGCTTTTCGATTTGTTTTTAGCGATCGACAGCGTGTCCCATTCCGACTGCTTGAGCTGTTTCGCATAAAACACAATTTGGCCCACATGGTACGGATAGTGCGCCAATTGCCTGTTGATTGCCTCAATGACCGTATGGCCTTCATTGCGGATATAAATGATATCGGAAAGCTGTGCCGGCTTTAAAGAATCGAGCGCGTCAAACAGGCATTGCCAGCCTTGTTCCCAAAGCTGCATGACTTCGGCCTTGGTTCCGGGCGTGTTTTCAAATTCGCCGTCGCGGTCGCGCCATTCCTTTTCACCGTCGGACGTCAGGAAATCAGTCCATCGCGACCGCATGTTTCCATGCAGGTGCCTGATGATGACGGCAATACTGTTGGTGTCGTCATTCACGGCAACAAAAAGCTGTTCGGGTTCGAGCTGCGCTACGGCTTTTTCGCCGAGCGTCTTGTAATATAAAAACTGTTTCTTTACGCTCTCGAGGTAGGATTCATTGGCATTTTCCATGGCCTTAAAAATTATTTTTCAACTTTTGTAAAGTTAGCGGATTTATACTACTTAGAAAAAGATTCCTCAGACGATTTTAATGTCGTATTTCTCCAATAATCCCGGAATTCCCTGTACCGAAAACTTCGCCTTTTTCATCAGGTTGGATTCGGGGTCGATACGAAAATTATACGCAGTTGTAAAATCGGCTGAAGCCAGGATCGTTTCATCGAAAACGGTGCCTTCGAGATTGGCATTTTCAAAAACTGACGCAGTCAGGTCGGTTCCTCCGAAATTCACTTCCTTGAGCGAGCAGTTAGCAAAATTCGTCTTGGGCATTTTCTTATTGGTGAACCACGAATAATCGAGTATGCAATCGCGGAAATCGACCTTGAAAAGAAAATTCTCGCATTCGTCAAAACGGATTCCAAGCAGCTTGCATTCTTTAAAGAGGACTGTTTTGAGGCTCGTTGCCGGCAGTTTCGCCATCGCAAGGTTGCAATCGATAAATTCACAATCGATAAAAACGCATTCCATGAAAATGGTGTTGGAGAAATCACAGTTCTTAAAGATACAGCCGTCAAATTCGCGGTTGCTGATTTTCTGGCCGAATTGGACAACCTTTTCAAAAGTCTTGTCGATGTTGATGAAATCTTCCATATTAATTGCCGAACATGCTTTTGATGATGGTATTGAGCCCTTTGAACATGAAATACATCGCAAAGAAACAAATGATGATCCCGACGGCCAGCACCAGGTAATGCCAGTTGTTCTGCTTGTTGATGAACCCGTTATAAATTACGGTCGGACCCATGAAAAGCAACGGTAAAGCCCAAGCCATGTATCTGATTCCTTTGTTGAGTATTTCGCGGTTTGTTCCCATTTTATTTTTTATAATTGTCGACAGCGTTCCTGACGCTTTTATGTTTTTCCAAAAGTGCCGCCGCTTCTTCATACGAAACCGGAATTTCGCCCATGATTATCTTTACGCCCCGGTCTACGAGCTTACTGTTGCTGAGTTGCATGTCGACCATTTTGTTGCCTTTCACCTTTCCGAGCTGGATCATCGTAGCGGTCGAAATCATATTGAGTACCAGTTTCTGTGCGGTTCCGGCTTTCATGCGGGAACTTCCCGTTACGAATTCGGGTCCAACGACAACGACGACCGGAAATTGCGCAGTCAAGGCCAACGGGCTTCCTTCGTTGCAGGTAATGCAACCGGTGACGATATAGTTCTCCTTGCATTTTTCGAGTCCGCCAATAACGTATGGTGTCGTTCCCGAAGCGGCGATTCCAATGACGATGTCTTTACTGTTGATATTGAATTCGGATAAATCTTTCCAGGCCTGTTGTGCATCGTCTTCGGCATTTTCCACTGCGCGCCGGATCGCTTTGTCGCCGCCGGCGATGATTCCGTTGACCAGATCAAACGGGACGCCGAAAGTTGGAGGGCATTCCGAAGCGTCTACGATTCCGAGCCGGCCTGAAGTACCGGCGCCGATGTAGAAAATTCTTCCGCCCGATTTTAATTTGGTGACAGTTTGTGCGACCAAAGCCTCAATCTGCGGCAGCGCTTTTTCTACGGCAACCGGGACGGTTTTGTCTTCGTCGTTGATGTTGGCGAGCAGTTCGGAAACGGGCATTTTTTCGAGATGCTCGTATTTAGAAGGTTGTTCGGTGGTTTTGGTGAAGGACATGCTTTATTTCAAAATTCGTTGTTCAGCGTTCGTTGTTCAACATTATTGTCCAAAGTTACAAAAGTTATATCTGCGGGATAAGTAAATTGTATGAAATGATATTGAATTTTTGAACGTTGAACAGACGATTAATAAATGTTGAATTTTGAAGGAACCGCTAAAAGAATTAACCGCAAAGTTCACTAAGGTTTTCGCAAAGTGTGCCAAGCTTTGTGAATCTTTGCGCAATCTTCTTTTCTTTGTGGTAAAATCCTCTTTGCGGTAAAAATTTAAACGAAACAAGCCAATACGATTCCCAAAATAATCATCGAGACTTTAGCGATGTTGAACTTATGACCTTCGCTGGTTTCGAAAATAATGGTCGACGAAATGTGGAATAAAATCCCAATCACGACTGCGGTAATCTGCGTGTAATAGTCGTTTAAGACCGGAAGGTAATCGGAGACGATTGTCCCGAGTGGCGTCATCACCGCAAAGGCGACCATAAAAAGGAAAATGATCGATTTGCTCAGTTTGGCATTGACGAAAAACGACGTCAGGATAATCGCGATAGGCAAGTGGTGAATGGCGATTCCGACGGCGAGGTCTTTATGGTGGCTTACCGGAAATCCTTCTAAAAATGCGTGGATGCAAAGGCTGATAAACAAAAGCCAGGGCATGGTGGAGATTTCTTCGTGGCCGTGAACGTGTCCGTGTTCGGCGCCTTTGGAGAAAAATTCGAGGATAATCTGGAACAAGATCCCGACCATGATAAAAATTCCGATACTATTGCTGTGGTCTGCGCCGTGTTTGAGATGATCCGCTTCATAAACTTCGGGCAATAAATGCATCACCGTAATCGAAAGCAGGAACGCGCCGCTGAACGCGAGCAATAATTTGAGGTGCTGTTTCTTTTCGGGTTTGATGAAAAGCGCGATGCCATAACCCAACAGGACGGAAAATAAGGGCAACAGGTAATTCATTATTTATTTGAAAATCATGATGAGACGTTCGCTTTCTGTCTTGTGGAATTTCCGGAGCTTGTAATCGCCGAACGTATCGAGCAGATAAATTCCGGCCTCTTCCATCAGTTCCTGGAAACAGGGCAGCGTCAATGCCTTTACTTTTTCGGTGAAATGGAATTTTTGGCCTTTGTCCTCAAAATCGATTTCCTTGCAGATATGGTTGTCGATGACGTAGCGTTTGATATG
This sequence comes from Flavobacterium sp., assembly GCA_035317805.1. GTDB lineage: Bacteria > Bacteroidota > Bacteroidia > Flavobacteriales > Flavobacteriaceae > Flavobacterium. The sequence continues at coordinate 11,155 of DATHGE010000013.1, forward strand.
GAAGTCGATGCCGTCGACGGTTTTGACCTCTTCGGGAACGAGATTCGCGATGACATTAGTGGCATTCATAAAGTCGATTACCGCAAAACCGTATTCGGAAAGGCTTTCCTTGATGGCAACCAAAGTTTTGAGGTTGTCATCGTCGTTTTCGAAATAGCCGAAACTGGTGAACAGGTTAAAGATGCCGTCGAATTTCTCTTCAAAAGGAATGCGCATGTCGTGCACGCGGAAATACAAATGGTCGTTCGTGTTTTTCTGCGCCTCGAGAATGCTGTTCTCCGACAGGTCGACGCCAAGTACGTCATAACCCAATTGGTTGAGGTAAATCGAATGCCGCCCTTTTCCACACGCAAGATCCAATACTTTGGCTTTTTCGGGCAGGTTGAGATAATGCGTCAGATTGTCCATGAAAATCTGCGCCTCGCGATAATTACGGTCTTTGTAAAGAATGTGGTAATAAGGCGTATCAAACCAGGAGGCAAACCAATTATTGACTTCTTTTTGCATGTTCATTTAAATTGGACTGCAAATTTAGTGTATTTTTGCACGGAATACGGGAAATTACAATGGAAAATAATTTTACAATGATTGCCAAAACCTTTTTCGGTTTTGAGGAAATTCTGGCCAGGGAGCTGCAAATGCTCGGCGCGCAGGAAGTAACAGCCGGCGTAAGGATGGTGAGTTTCAAAGGCGACAAGGGTTTTATGTATAAGGCAAACCTGTCTTTGCGTACGGCTCTGAAGATCCTGAAGCCGATTTATTTTTTCCGTGTGACGAATGAGGAAAGCCTGTACAAAGGGATTTCGGGCATCAACTGGTCGAAATACCTCAATGCGAACCAAACATTCGTGATCGATTCGACCGTGCATTCGGAACGTTTCAACCATACCGAATTCGTATCGCAGAAATGTAAGGATGCGATTGTTGACCAGTTCCGCGAGCGCACCGGTTCACGCCCAAGTGTTGAAAAAACGCATCCGGATTTGCGCATCAACATCCATATCGATAAAGACCAATGCTCGGTCGCTTTGGATACTTCGGGCGCTTCTTTGCACCATCGCGGTTATCGTACGGCGACGAATATCGCACCGATCAACGAAGTCCTGGCTGCAGGAATGCTCCTGCTTTCAGGCTGGGACGGGAAAAGCGATTTCCTTGATCCGATGTGCGGCAGCGGAACCATTTTGGCCGAAGCCGCGATGATTGCGTGCAACATTCCCGCAAACATCAACAGAAAAGAATTTGCGTTTGAAAAATGGAACGACTGGGACAATGACTTATTCGACATGATCGTAGAATCGGGTTTGAAGAAAGTACGCGAGTTCCATTATACCATCAAAGGTTACGACAAAGCGCCGTCGGCAGTCGAAAAAGCCAAAGGCAATATCAAAAACGCGAACTTAGACGAATACATCAAAATCGAGGAACGCAATTTCTTCGATTCCGAAAAGGAAACGCAAGGGACGTTGCATATGGTTTTCAATCCGCCTTACGGCGAAAGACTCGATATCCAGATGGAGCGCTTCTACCGCGAAATGGGCGATACTTTAAAACAAAGCTATCCGGGAACGAACGCGTGGTTTATCACTGCGAATCTGGAAGCGTTGAAGTTTGTCGGACTCAAACCGTCGCGCAAGATCAAGCTTTTTAACGGAAGCCTCGAAGCGCGCCTCGTGAAATACGAGATGTATGAAGGCAGCAAAAGGACTAAGTTTAATAATATTCAGGAAGAATCAGATGAATAGATTAAGAGTCAAAGCGCTGGCGTTACAGCTATTGGGTTTCGGGACTTTGTTCCTGGCGATCTGGTATTTGGTTGGGACTTACACGAATGTGCATGGCATCTGGATCCAGATGATTGCATTTGTTTCGGGTACGATCCTGGCACCGAAATTTCAGGTGGTCCGCACTAAAGATGGTGAAAAGATGTTTATGTCGTGGCTGTTCCTGAAAGGGATTCGCGAGATTAAGTAGCGTCATTGCGAGCGCAGCGTTGCAAAGCGCAGCAATCAGGAGCTATTCCCGCTTTTCGCTGCAATCTTTTGCTTTTCACTTCCTCAATAAATTCAAAATTTTTCTTTGCAAAAGGATTTTCGCTGCAAATGAAATTCACTGAACTCCTAAGAAAATAAATATCAGGTGAAGTAATCGGGCTAGTCACGACAAACAACTACTTTTTCTTCTTCTCAAGAACTGATTTCGTCTTGTAAATCGGGATAAAATACGAAACTGTATAATTCAAACCAACACCAAAATCGCCGTCATAAGTACGATGGAATCCCGGAATATAAAGGTTGTCAAAAGTCTGCGGCTTCTTATTGGAAACCAGTTTCTTTAAACTCACGCTGAAACCGACATAGATATTATTAAAGATTTTTGCATTCACACCGGCGATAAACTCCGCCCACTGCGCCGACAATCCGCTGAATTTTTCCCCTGAGATCACCGCCGGCTGCTCACCGAAATAATGGTCGCGGTTGTAGATCGTGTAATTGTTCAGCGTCTGGCTGAAAGTGCTTACACCATAACGCAGCCCGATATAAACCATGTTCTCCATATCGAGCCAGTTCTCATAGGCATTGTAATCGAACCCGACTTTGAAATAAGTGCCTTTGGTGGTGAAATTCAACTGGTCGTCATCGACGGTCTTGTTTTCATTTCCGAGTTCGCCTGCGATGAAATACTTTTTCGTCAGGCGGTAATCGGCCACAACCTCAAGCCCTTTATAATCTTTCTCATAAAACGACCGCGACAACTTGAACAGGTCGATTCCCACGCGCAAGCCGTAACGGTTGGTCTTCACCGGAATTGTGTCGGGAACTTTCGCTTCCTGTGCTTGTATCCCAAACGAACACAGCACCAGAAAAAGGCTAAAAATAAATTTTAAGATGCGTCTCATTTTCGGTGGTCAGGTTATATTGTTCTATGGAAATGCCCTGGATCCAATTGCCCTGCGTCGCCACCGGATCATCATTTAGTACATAAGGATTGTCCAGATCAGGATTGTCATTGAGGCTGAATATGATTTTATAACCACAAGCCCTCGAAACGTAAATCGTTTGGCGCGAATAATTAAACTGCAGCGTATCGGTAAAAACAAGGTCCGGGTTGGCATCGCCGTAATTTAAGATAAAGCTGTATTTAACGCTGTCGGCCGTCGTGTTTAACGGAACGGCAATTTCGTTACCGCTCGTTATATATTTCAGGTCGCCTATAGCGGCTGCATTAAATACGATTCCGTTTTCCTGGCCTTCGGCAATGACTTTGAGTTTTGTGACATTCTTTGGCACTTCAGGATTGGTATAATCATAAAACTGAATCATGAGCCGTGGCGTCGTATCGGTATCGGCGTCGCAGATATCGTCTTTTTCACAACTTGAAAAACCATTGGTGAGCAACACGATGATAAAAATGGAAAGTATCTTTTTCATTTTCGAAAGTTATCTTTTTTCCAAAAGTACGACATTTTCTACGTGATGCGTCTGCGGAAACATATCCACGGGACGTACGCGGGTCACTTTATAAACTTCGTCCATCAGCGCCAGGTCGCGCGCCTGTGTGGCGGAATTGCAGCTCACATAAACAATCTTTTCCGGGGCGATTTTCAAAATCTGGTCAATCACATCCTTGTGCATGCCGTCGCGTGGCGGATCGGTGATGATTACATCGGGTTTGCCGTGTGTCGCTATAAAGCTTTCGTTGAAAACCACTTTCATGTCGCCCACAAAGAATTCGCAGTTGGTAATTTCGTTGCGTTTGGCGTTCACTTTTGCATCGATAATCGCTTCGGGAACCGATTCGACGCCGATCACTTTTTTGGCATTTTTGGACACGAACTGTGCGATGGTTCCGGTTCCGGTGTATAGATCGTAAACGAGCTCGTTTCCGGTCAGCCCGGCAAAGTCACGCGTAATTTTATATAATTCGTAGGCCTGGTCAGAATTCGTCTGGTAGAATGATTTTGCATTGATGCTGAATTTGAGCCCTTCCATTTCCTCAAGGATGTAATCGCGGCCGCTGTACAGCAGGATTTCCTGGTCGTATAAAGTATCGTTGGCTTTGCTGTTGATGACATATTGCAGCGAAGTGATTTCAGGGAATTGATTCGCGAGGAAAGTCAGCAGAAGGTTTCTTTTCTCGACATCGTCTTCAAAAAACTGGATCAATACCATAATTTCGCCTGTCGACGCAGTGCGGATCATCAGTGTCCGTAAAAGTCCGGCGTGGTTTCTTGGATTAAAGAAAGTCAACCCGTTGGCGTTGGCGAAAGCCCTGACTTCATTGCGGATCGCATTGGACGGATCTTCCTGGAGGTGGCATTTTTTGATATCGAGGATTTTGTCCCACATTTTTGGAATGTGGAAACCCAAAGCGTTGCGGTCGTCAATTCCGGCGTCGCTGCCGATCTCGTCTTCGGTGAGCCAGCGGCTGTCGGAAAATGAGAATTCCATTTTATTGCGGTAGAAGAATTGCTTTTCGGAACCGAGGATCGGCTCAAAATCGGGCAGTTCCACTTTCCCGATGCGTTTCAGATGGTTGAACACTTCATTATTTTTGTAAAAAAGCTGCTGCGAATATTTCATATTCTGCCATTTGCAGCCGCCACAGACGCCAAAATGAATACAGACCGGATCGGTTCGATGCTCTGAATATTCATGGAAATGCGTGGCTTTCCCTTCGTAATAAGCTTTTCTTTTCCGGAATGTCTGGATGTCGACCACATCGCCGGGAACGACGTTCGGGATGAAGATTACTTTTCCGTCCGGGGCTTTCGCAACCGAAACGCCTTTGGCGCCTGCATCAAGGACTTTTATATGATCGAAGGTAATTTTGTCTGTGTTCTTTTTTGCCATGCCGCAAAATTAAACGATTGGTTAGATTTTCAAATCATAAAGGCCATTATTTTAGGATTTATTTTGAAATTGGTCTTGGGTTGAAATGGAAATGCGCTTTAAATTTTAGTTAAATTCACTTTCGGAATCGTTTGATGTTTTTTAAAAATGGCTAAATTTATACGATAATCCAACTAAATTTAATCATCATGAAAAGAACTGCAACTGCCGTTTGGCAAGGCTCACTTAAAGAAGGCGCCGGAAAACTGACCACACAAAGCAAAACCTTAGACAACACCCAATATTCATTCAAGACGCGTTTTGAAGATGGCGTCGGAACCAATCCCGAAGAACTCGTTGCCGCTGCACATGCGGGCTGTTTTACGATGCAGCTTTCGGCATTTATCGGCGAGGCCG
>DATHGE010000014.1:0-8788 GCA_035317805.1 Flavobacterium sp.
CTGATCCTGGATAAAAACATATTCAACCCAACCGAAAAAACAAGTTAATGAAATCGCCACTTACACCCGTTTTTGAAAAAAACAACCGATAAATAAAAAGGCGATACCATAAATGCCCGCTAAAAAATAAATTTACATTTATGAAAAGAGTTATTAAAAAAGTCGCCGTGGTCGGATCCGGAATTATGGGTTCGGGAATCGCGTGCCATTTTGCCAACATCGGCGTTGAAGTCCTGCTTTTGGACATTGTGCCGAGAGAATTGAATGAAATTGAAACCAAAAAGGGACTGACTTTAGAAAGCAAAATCGTTCGCAACAGGATTGTCAACGAACATCTGGCCAACGCTTTAAAATCAAAGCCTTCGCCTATTTACCACCTAAAATTCGCCAGCCGGATTACAACCGGAAATACGACTGATGATTTAGCGAAAATCGCCGACGCCGACTGGATTATCGAAGTCGTCATTGAAAGGTTGGATATCAAGAAATCTGTTTTTGAGCAGATTGAAAAATACAGGAAACCCGGAACGTTGATCACTTCAAACACTTCCGGAATCCCAATCCATTTTATGAGCGAAGGCCGAAGCGAAGATTTCCAGCAGCATTTCTGCGGAACGCATTTCTTCAACCCTGCGCGCTATCTCAAATTATTCGAAATCATTCCGGGTCCGAAAACATCTACAGAAGTATTGGGTTTCTTAGCCAATTACGGCGAACAATTCCTCGGAAAAACCTCGGTCGTGGCCAAAGATACGCCCGCATTTATCGGGAACAGGATCGGAATCTTCGGAATACAAAGCCTTTTCCACCTTGTTAAGGAAATGGACCTGACGATTGAAGAAGTCGATAAATTGACCGGACCCGTAATCGGAAGGCCGAAATCTGCAACTTTCAGGACGGTTGACGTCGTTGGTTTAGACACATTGGTCCACGTGGCCAACGGTTTGTACGAAGGCGTTCCGAATGATGAAGCGCATGACTTGTTCAAATTGCCCGATTTCATCACGAAAATGATTGAAAACAAATGGCTCGGTTCCAAAACCGGACAGGGATTTTATAAAAAAGTCGACAAGGATATCTTGTCATTGGACTTGAATACGATGGAATATCGTGCAGCGAAAAAGGCCAGCTTCGCGACTTTAGAACTTACCAAAACTATAGACAAACCGATTGATCGCTTCAAAGTCCTGATTAAAGGAACCGATAAAGCCGGAGAATTTTATCGCAAGAGTTTCGGTGCGATGTTCGCCTACGTTTCCAACCGCGTTCCTGAAATCACCGACAACCTTTATAAAATTGACGATGCCATGAAAGCAGGTTTCGGTTGGGAAAACGGCCCGTTCGAAATCTGGGATGCCGTTGGTGTCGAAAAAGGAATCGAACTGCTCAAAGCCGAAGGATTGACCCAGGCCAAATGGGTAGACGACATGCTCGCTTCAGGAAACAAAACATTTTATACCATAAAAGAAGGGGCGACTTATTATTATGACCTCGCTTCCAAATCGCAGAAAAAAGTTCCGGGACAGGATGCGTTTATCATCTTAAACAACATTCGCGAAACAAAAAAAATCTGGAGCAATTCGGGTGCAATCATTCAGGATTTGGGTGACGGAATTATCAACCTGGAATTCCAGTCCAAAATGAACACGATTGGCGGCGACGTTTTACAGGGCATCAACAAAGCGATAGACCTGGCGGAAAAAGAATATTCTGGTTTGGTTATCGGAAACCAAGCGGCCAATTTCACTGTCGGCGCCAACATCGGGATGATTTTCATGATGGCGGTCGAACAGGAATATGAGGAACTCAATATGGCGATCAAATTGTTCCAGGACACGATGATGCGCGTGCGTTATTCCTCGATTCCGGTAATCGTTGCGCCACACGGAATGACTTTGGGCGGCGGCTGCGAAATGAGCATGCATGCGGATAAAGTAGTTGCGGCTGCGGAAACGTATATTGGTTTGGTCGAATTTGGCGTGGGCGTCATTCCTGGCGGCGGCGGTTCTAAAGAAATGGCGTTGCGCGCTTCGGACCTGTTTCATAAAAACGATGTCGAATTGAATGTCCTGCAGGAATATTTCCTGACTATTGCAATGGCTAAAGTGTCGACTTCCGCCTATGAAGCTTTCGATACCGGCGTTTTGCAGCACGGAAAGGACATTGTCGTTGTCAACAAAGACCGACAGATTGCCGAAGCGAAAAAACATGCGATTCTCATGGCAGAAGCCGGATATACCCAGCCCATCAAACGAAAAGATGTGAAAGTTCTCGGAAAACAGGCACTCGGAATGTTCCTCGTTGGGACCGACCAGATGGAAGCCGGAAACTATATTTCCGACCACGATAAAAAAATCGCCAACAAACTCGCTTATGTTATGGCCGGTGGCGACTTGTCCGAACCCAATTATGTCTCGGAACAATACCTGCTCGATCTCGAACGCGAAGCCTTTTTATCGCTTTGTACGGAAAGAAAAACCCTGGAACGTATCCAGTTTATGTTGACCAAAGGCAAACCATTAAGAAATTAAACCAAGAAGAAAGAAGCAAGAACAAGAAATTCGCATCGAAAAATCTTGATTCTTTACTCTTGACTCTTTTATCTCAAACAAAATGAAAACAGCATATATAGTAAAGGCTTATCGTACAGCCGTAGGAAAAGCACCAAAAGGCGTTTTCAGGTTCAAAAGACCTGACGAACTCGCAGCAGAAACCATCCAGTACATGATGAACGAGCTACCGGATTTCGACAAGAAAAGGATTGATGACGTCATGGTTGGAAACGCGATGCCGGAAGCCGAACAAGGGCTGAACGTCGCGCGGTTGATTTCCCTGATGGGATTGAATATCGTAGATGTCCCAGGCGTAACGGTAAATCGTTATTGCGCATCGGGGCTAGAAACCATCGGATTGGCAACTGCAAGGATCCAGGCCGGAATGGCCGATTGCATCATCGCAGGCGGTGCCGAAAGTATGAGTTTTATCCCAATGGGCGGTTTTAAACCAACACCCGATTATGCTTTGGCCAAAAACGGGCACGAAGATTATTACTGGAACATGGGTCTCACAGCCGAAGCCGTGGCAAAACAATACAACGTTTCCAGGGAAGACCAGGATCAATTTGCTTTGAACTCGCACCTGAAAGCCTTAAAAGCGCAGGCCGAAGGAAAATTCGATAAACAAATCGTCCCAATTACGATCGAGCAGACATTTGTCAATGAGAATGGCAAGAAAGAAACCAAATCTTATGTAGTAAACAAAGACGAAGGCCCAAGAGCAGATACCAATCTCGAAGTATTGTCTAAACTCAAACCGGTTTTTGCCGCAGACGGAAGCGTAACTGCGGGAAGTTCCTCTCAAATGAGCGACGGTGCCGCATTCGTACTCGTGATGAGCGAAGAAATGGTGAAAGAACTGAACCTCACTCCTATCGCGCGTCTCGTGAATTTTGCCGCCTCAGGTGTTGAACCGAGAATCATGGGAATCGGCCCCGTGAAGGCCATTCCTAAAGTATTGAAACAGGCCGGAATGTCGCTCAACGACATCGAATTGTTCGAACTCAACGAAGCTTTTGCCTCACAATCCTTGGCGGTGATCCGTGAATTGGGATTGAATCCGGATATCGTAAACGTAAATGGCGGCGCAATCGCACTCGGACATCCATTGGGCTGTACCGGAGCGAAATTGTCTGTGCAATTATTCGATGAAATGAAACGCCGGAAAAACAAATACGGAATCGTCACGATGTGTGTCGGAACCGGACAAGGTTGCGCGGGAATTTATGAGTTGCTGTAAGAAGAAAAAAGAGACAAGAAGTAAGAATAAAGAAATAGTGTTAGATGAAAAATTATAAGCCAAAAAGAAAAACAGTATGCGCCACAACTTTAAAAATCTTAAGATTTGGATATTATCCATGGAAATAACAGCAGATATCCATAAACTATGTTTGACTTTTCCAAAATATGAAATGTATGGATTGATGAGCCAGATGAATCGCTGCTCTGTTTCAATGCCTTCAAATATTGCTGAAGGCTCAAATAGTGGCAGCAGGCATTTCAAATACTATCTCAACATAAGTTTGGGATCGTCATTTGAATTACAGACACAGCTTCTTATAGCTTTTCAAAACAAATATTTATCAGAAGAACAAACTATAGAAACAGAAAATAAAATTATCGAATTCCAAAAGATGACAACAGGTTTTCTCAACAGATTGGACGAAAGTCTTGACTCTTGATTCTTGCATCTTTATTAATCTAAAAAAATTATGGCAGCAGAAACAATTAAAAAAGACGTAACCAGAGGCGGACAATTCCTCGTCAAAGAAACCAAGTGCGAGGATGTTTTCACACCCGAAGATTTCTCCGAAGAACAAAAAATGATGCGTGATTCCGTTAAGGAATTTGTCGATAAAGAAATCTGGCCAAACAAAAACCGCTTCGAAAGCAAAGATTACGCCTTTACGGAAGAATGCATGCGCAAAGCCGGCGAAATGGGGTTCCTGAGCGTTGCCGTTCCGGAAGCTTACGGCGGAATGGGAATGGGATTCGTCGATACCGTTTTGGTCTGCGATTACATTTCGGGTGCGACTGGCTCGTTCTCTACCGCTTTTGGTGCACACACCGGAATCGGGACGATGCCAATCACTCTGTATGGAACTGAAGAACAAAAGCAAAAATATGTTCCGAAACTCGCTTCGGGCGAATGGTTTGGCGCATATTGCTTAACAGAACCGGGCGCTGGATCGGACGCCAATTCGGGGAAAACCAAAGCGGTTTTATCTGAAGACTCTAACTATTATTCGATCACCGGACAGAAGATGTGGATTTCGAATGCAGGATTTTGCAGCGTATTCATTGTTTTCGCCAGAATCGGCGACGATAAGAATATTACCGGTTTTATAGTCGAAAATGATCCTGCAAATGGCATTTCGATGAATGAAGAAGAGCACAAACTCGGCATCCGCGCTTCCTCTACAAGGCAAGTTTTCTTTAATGAAACAAAAGTTCCCGTTGAAAACATGCTTTCGGAAAGAGGAAACGGTTTTAAGATTGCGATGAATGCGCTAAATGTCGGCCGGATCAAATTGGCTGCAGCCTGCCTTGACGCACAAAGGCGCGTGACTTCCGGAGCCGTAAAATATGCCAATGAAAGAATCCAGTTCAATACCCCGATTTCCCAATTCGGAGCCATCCGGTACAAATTAGCGGAAATGGCGACGAGTTGTTACGCCGGGGAAAGTGCTTCTTACCGCGCAGCAAAAGACATTCAGGACAGGATCCAGGCACGTGAAGCGGCTGGCGCATCGCATCAGGAAGCGGAATTGAAAGGTGTGGAAGAATACGCGATCGAATGTTCTATCTTAAAAGTCGCGGTTTCTGAAGATGTACAGAATTGTGCCGACGAAGGCATCCAGATTTTTGGCGGAATGGGATTTTCAGAAGACACGCCGATGGAAAGTGCGTGGCGCGATGCCCGTATTTCAAGGATTTACGAAGGTACGAATGAAATCAACCGCATGCTTTCGGTCGGAATGCTGATTAAGAAGGCGATGAAAGGCCACGTGGATTTACTCGGTCCTGCGACAAAGGTTCAGGAGGAATTGATGGGAATTCCAGATTTCAACACGCCCGATTATTCCGAATTGTTCGCTGAGGAAAAAGAGCTCGTCGGCAAATTAAAGAAAGCCTTTTTGATGGTTGCAGGCGGCGCGGTTCAAAAATACGGACCTGATTTAGACGGCCACCAGCAATTATTAATGGCCGCAGCCGATATGCTCATTGAAATTTATATGGCGGAATCGACCATTTTGCGTACCGAAAAACTCGCCAGATCAGTGGGAGAAGACAAAGTTCAGGAGCAAATCGCCATGGCAAAATTATACCTGTACAAAGCCGTAGATGTTATTACACAAAAAGGAAAAGAAAGCATCATTTCTTTCGCAGAGGGCGATGAGCAGCGTATGATGCTGATGGGATTGCGAAGATTTACAAAATATACCAATATGCCGAATATTGTAGGCCTGCGCGAATTGATCACTTCAAAACTCGTAGCCGAAAACGAATATTGCTTTTAGCAGAAAGACAGTTATTAGTTAAGTTGAAAAAGCCGCATCGCCCTTAAAAGGCTTTGCGGTTTTTTGTTTGTATTTATTTCTTCGTAAAACGCATCAGGTCAAAATCTTTCGTGGTCAGGTGAAGGGTTTTGCCTTTGTCTGTAATAGACCAGGTTTCGACCTTATTCAGGTTCTCAGTGAATATTTTTTCCCCGTCACCTTCGCAGAACATTTTGGTCATGCCAAGCTGGTCGAACTGGATTTTATGGGCATCGACACTTTTCAAGCTTCCGAAAAAACTATTGCAGCCTGTATTGCCATTGACTTTATTTTCAGTCGTGTTGAAAGTAATGGCCGGTTTTTTATTCGGATACAGATCTTTCGCCTCGAGCCGCGTTAACCCGATATAGTTGAGTTCCCAGGTTCCGTTGAGCGATTGCGGATTGGCTTCTGTAGGTATAGAACTGTTGCACGAAGCCAAAATCCCACCCAGAAAAACAGTTGCAAAAAATACTTTTTTCATAATTGTACATGCTTTGATTATTCCCTAAAGTTAAGAAATTTAATTTCTACCTATTGCCAATTCTACAGCAATTGCTATTTTTATTGCAAAAATAAAGCAAGATGAAAATATTAGGAATTGGTTCAAGGATACAGCATCCTGAATTCGGAAAAGGCGTCGTGACCAACGTTTCCACGAAAGAATATTGGGTGACATTTATAGAAAACGGATTGGAAACGATTGCGCTCAACGATGCGTTTGAAGTGATCGAAGCGGCAGAGAATGAAGTCGACACCGTCAGTTTTTACGATGTCGAGAAAAGTCTCAAAAATATCCTGCAAAAATGGTCGGATATTTCGCCCGTTGTCCCGATTGCCGACAAATGGAAAGGCGGAAAATTAATTATGGACCCCGGACAGGCTGGCGTTGCAGGGAAAGAAGTCCCGATCGACGCTTTCTTTCACAAGATTGTGATGGTGCGTGACCGCGTGCGGGTGATGGAACAAAAAATCAATGCGAGTAATCTGGAAGAAAGTGAAAAGATTGAGATGCAGCAATACATTACGCGGATTTACGGAAGTTTGACTACGTTTAACGTATTGTTCAAATCAAACTCAGATTATTTTGTAGGAGAGAAAACAAAATAGATTACTGAATCTTTTTAAATAAAAACGGCCGCCTGTTCGAATAGCGGCCGTTCTTTTTGGCAATATCAAATTTATTCTGACTTATAACAATTATAACCCCATATTTGAATTCGTCGTTTGAATAAATTGAAGAGATATTGCGAACCAAACAAACATTATCTTAAAATCTTACAACGGCTTTCTACCCTGTATGATCCTTAGTATTACTGCGATGATGGCAATCACAAGGAGTATGTGAATCAGCCCGCCTGTAGCGTAACCACCCAAAAACCCGATTGCCCAAATGATAACTAAAATTACTGCGATTGTATAAAGTAAATTTCCCATAGTTTCTATTCTTTAATTGTGTGTTTTGTTATTGGTTTAGCAAAGTTGCCGATTCGAGCACAACAAAATGTTATATAATATTTCAGAAATGTTACAGAATTTGTGAGCGGCAGGAATTTCAGCGTTTCCGGGTGACCGTTGTCGTAACATTTCCATAATTTGAATGTGTGTTTTATATAATTTCAATGCCGGTTGAATTTTAAGGCAATTTTAAAATTTCGGGTCTGCAATTTTTCTACCTTTGAGTGAAATCACATACAATTCAACTATCATGAAAAAAGTAACTATCCTTCTCGTCTTAGCAATAGCTGTATTTATCGGATGCAAAACGAACAGTACCAAAACCAAGTCCGAAGAGAAAAAAATCACCATAAAACTCGAACCGAAAAGCGGCAGTAAAGTCACCGGAACTGCCGAATTTGTTGAAAAAGACGGTATGGTTGTGTTTACGGCCAAATTATCCGGACTCGAGCCTGGCGTTCACGCAATCCATATCCATGAAAAAGCCGATTGCTCAGCCGAAGACGCTTCTTCTGCTGGCGGCCATTGGAATCCGACATTTAAGAAACATGGCAAATGGGGCGATGCAGAACACCATAAAGGCGATATCGGCAATTTCCCTGCAGCCGTTGACGGAACCGGGATGATTACAATGTCCACCGACGAATGGTGTATCGGATGTGCCGATAAAACAAAGGACATTCTGGGTAAAGGCCTTATCGTTCATGAGAAAGCCGACGATTATGTCACGCAGCCAACAGGAAATGCGGGCGGAAGGGTGGCCTGTTCCGCTATCATTAAATAATATTATCTTCCCGTAAACTTTAATATAAAATCATTTTCAAATTCTGAAAAAAGCCTAGCTTTACGGTTTAAATCTGAATAATGATCAACCCTTCGGCAAATGGCTGGATCGATAAATTTTTCTTTGAGCAGCAACCTGCCCAGATTATCGATGATGCAGATCAGTTTTACAGGAAAGTACGTGACACGGGGTTTATTTACGGCCATATCATCGGTTTTGATACGAAAGTCAATATCGATTCGTCGCGATGGCTTCGGGACGAGATTTCAAAAGCGGCCTTACTCAATATTCTGTATCAGGTTTTTTGCCTGACGTGGAAAGACAGCGACCCGCAGGAATTTATAGCAAAAACCGTCTCGTTTTACCACACCATGAATCCGCAGGGCTTTAACCTTTTCCGCAAAGTGATGCCCGGAAATTCGCCGGCGTTGACCCTGGAACGAATCATTGAC
>DATHGE010000015.1:0-4971 GCA_035317805.1 Flavobacterium sp.
ATAACAAACTGCTGATGCTACTCGGAACGCCTGGCGGTTCAACGATTATCACTTCCGTATTGCAGACGATCCTGAACGTTTCGGAATTTAAGATGGGTATGCAGGAAGCTGTAAATGCACCGCGGTTCCACCACCAGTGGCTTCCCGATGAAGTCGATTTTGAACCCGGGAAATTCGATTCCGGTCTATTGGAATCTTTACGGCTAAAAGGTTACAATGTCGATGAGAAAAACCTGCCCGTTATTGGAAAAGTCGATGCCATTATGCTCCAGCCCGACGGCAGGCTTGAAGGCGGAGCCGATAAACGCGGCGATGATAGTGCGGCCGGATTTTAAGTTTTTATTTAGTAGGATTGATTTACTAAATAGCTAAATTTGCAACTTCTTTACGATTCTAAAAATAAAATGCTCAAAAAATTACTTCGCAGGATAGAAAAATGGCTCCTTTGGGGACAAAATAAACTCACAAACAAGCAGTTCATTTTCCTTTCGGCTGTGCTTGTCGGGATTTCGGTTGCCTTTGCCGTAATCGTGCTGAAGTCTTTTGCGCACTGGGTTTTTGTTTTTGCGACCTATATCAACGGCATCCTCAAAATCAGTTTCATTAACAGCATCCTTCCTGTAATCGGGATTTTGCTGACCGTTTTTGTAGTAAAGAGAATCCTTGGCGGAACCATCGAAAAAGGAACTTCCCAAATCCTGTACGCCGTCGCGAAAAAAGCGAGCATCATTCCGAAAAAACAGATGTACGCGCAGATTATCACGAGTTCGTTAACGGTCGGATTGGGCGGCTCGGCCGGACTCGAAAGCCCGATCGTAATTACAGGCGCAGCATTCGGCTCCAATTATGCGCAGCAATACAAATTGAGTTATAAAGACCGGACACTGCTGATCGGATGCGGTGTCGCTGCCGGAATAGCCGCTGCATTCAACGCCCCTATCGCAGGTGTTTTGTTTGCCATCGAGGTTTTATTGGTAGATGTCAGCATTTCAGCGTTTACACCGATTATGATAGCGGCCGCAACCGGGGCGCTTGTTTCGGCCATCGCACTTGACGAAAGCATTCTGCTGACCTTTAAGCAGCAGCAGACTTTTGATTACCACAACATCCCGTTTTATGCACTGCTTGGGGTTTTTACCGGGCTGATTTCCATTTTCTACTCGCGGAATTTCCAGCGGACGGAGCATTTCTTCTCCAGGCTCAAATTCGGTCCTTATAAAAAAGCGCTTGCGGGTGCTTCGGTACTGGCGCTATTGCTATTTATCTTCCCGACGCTTTTCGGCGAAGGCTATGAAAGCATCAAGACGTTATCCCAAAGCGATCCGGGACAATTGCTCGAGAATACGCTCTTTAGCGACTACAGGAACAATTCCTGGATATTGTTGCTTTTTATCGGGCTGACACTGATGATGAAAGCCTTTGCGACGGGGATCACTTTAGGCAGCGGCGGAAATGGCGGGAATTTCGCGCCTTCGTTGTTTTTGGGTTCGTATGCGGGATTTTTCTTTTCGCGATTGCTGAACCTGGCTGGGTTTCACTTACCCGTAAGCAATTTCACGATGGTCGGGATGGCGGGAATCCTGAGCGGACTGTTCCATGCGCCGCTGACCGCAATCTTCCTTATCGCTGAAATCACCGGTGGTTACGACCTCATGATTCCGCTGATGCTTGTCTCTTCGATCAGTTTTGCAATTTCGAAAAAATTTGAGAAACATTCGCTTGACGTAAAGAACCTCGCGAAAAAAGGCCATGCGTTCACCAGCAACAAAGACACGAATATCCTTTCGACACTCGAAACCGAAAAGATTATCCAGACCGATTACCTGACGCTTTCGCCCGATGAGAATCTGGAGAAGCTCGTCGACATGATTTCGCATTCGAACCAGGTGGCTTTTGCCGTGGTCGACAAGGAAAAGGAATTGCTGGGTATCGTTAATTTTAATGATATCCGTGAAATCATTTTCAGCAGCTTCAAGGTAAAGTACACTCCGGTCAGGGAAATCATGACGCAGCCTGTCGAAACGGTCTACCAGTTCGACAGCATGGAAACCGTCATGAACAAATTTGAAAAAAGCCGGATGGCGTCTTTGCCGGTTTTAAAGAATGGGAAATATTACGGGTTCATTTCCAAAGCGGAAGCGCTTGAAGCGTATCGCAATAAACTGAAATCGATGACGATTGAATAAACTTCGGCAAATCCACAGCGATCCGAAATTTAATCCAATCAAAAGCAGACACCTTTTAACAAAATCTTCCCAGGCGCCTGACTAAAAGAACGAACCAAAATGCTAACTTTGCACTTTGCTCAAAAAATATGCTTGAAAAAGACAATAATATCGAAGTATTGGGCGCCCGCGTCCACAATCTCAAAAATATAGACATCTCGATTCCGAGGGAAAAGCTGGTCGTGATCACCGGGCTTTCCGGCTCGGGAAAATCGTCATTGGCTTTCGACACGATTTATGCCGAAGGGCAACGGCGTTATGTGGAGACTTTTTCCGCCTATGCACGGCAATTCCTTGGCGGACTCGAACGTCCGGATGTAGACAAGATCGACGGGCTTTCGCCGGTAATCGCTATCGAACAGAAAACGACGAGTAAGAGTCCAAGATCCACCGTCGGAACGATTACTGAAATCTACGATTTCTTAAGGTTGCTTTACGCCCGCGCCGGCGATGCCTATAGCTACAACACCGGAGAAAAAATGGTGAGTTACAGCGACGACCAGATCAAGGAACTGATTATACAGAATTTCATCGGGAAACGCATCAATATCCTTGCGCCTGTCATCCGTGCCCGGAAAGGCCATTATGGAGAATTGTTCCAGCAGATCGCCAAACAGGGATTTTTGCGCGTCCGTGTCGACAATGAATTGAAGGAAATCACGGCCGGGATGAAACTCGACCGCTACAAAACACACGATATTGAAATCGTCATCGACCGGATGCTCGTGGAAGACACGCCTGAAAACGATTCGCGTCTGACCGACAGCATCAAAACCGCAATGTACCACGGCGAGGATATCCTGATGATTTTAGACCAGGATACGAATGAGGTACGGTTTTTTAGCCGGAACCTGATGTGTCCGAGCACTGGGATTTCATACCAGAACCCGGAGCCGAACCTGTTCTCTTTCAATTCCCCTAAAGGCGCCTGCGAGAACTGCAACGGACTCGGGACCGTGAACGAAATCAACCTCAGGAAGATTATCCCGAATCCAAAATTATCGATTAAACACGGCGGATTCTCACCCTTAGGCGAATATAAGAATACGTGGATTTTCAAGCAATTGGAGATTATAGGAGAGAAATTCGGATTTAAGATTACCGATCCGATTGAGAAAATCTCAGAAGAAGCGATGGACATCATCCTGCATGGCGGGAAAGACAAATTCACGGTAGAATCCAAGACCTTGGGCGTGACCAAAGAATACAAAATTGAATTTGAAGGCATCTCGCATTTCATCAAAAACCAGTTTAACGAAACCGAGTCGACCAGCATCAAACGCTGGGCAAAGGAATTCATGGACGAAGTGCAATGCCCAATTTGTGAAGGTTCGCGCCTCAAAAAAGAAGCCTTGTATTTTAAGATTGATGAGAAGAACATTGCCGATTTGTCTGCCATGGATATTTCTGATCTGACCGTTTGGTTTGACAAACTCGAAAAGCATTTGTCCGAAAAACAAAAATTGATCGCCACCGAAGTCATCAAGGAAATCAAGGACCGACTACATTTTCTCGTCAATGTCGGACTCGATTACCTGGCTCTGGACAGAAGCTCCAAATCGCTTTCGGGCGGTGAAGCGCAACGCATCAGGTTGGCGACGCAAATCGGGTCGCAGCTCGTTGGCGTATTGTATATCTTGGACGAGCCGAGTATCGGTTTGCACCAACGCGACAATGAGAAACTGATCAGATCGCTCGAGCAATTGCGCGATATCGGGAACTCGATTATTGTAGTCGAGCACGATAAAGATATGATTGAGCGCGCCGATTACGTCATCGACATCGGCCCGAAAGCCGGAAAATACGGAGGCGAGATCATCAGCATCGGAACACCTGCCGAGACTTTGAAACACCATACCTTAACGGCGCAATACCTTAACGGAGAATGCAAAATCGAGATTCCGAAAAAACGACGCGAAGGTTCAGGAAAATCTTTAAAACTGACCGGAGCAACAGGAAACAACCTCAAAAATGTTTCGATTGAATTGCCGCTGGGAAAACTCATTTGCGTGACCGGCGTTTCGGGAAGCGGGAAATCGACGCTGATCAATGAGACGCTCTACCCAATCCTGAACGAATTTTATTTCAACGGCGTCAAGAAACCGAAACCCTATAAAAAAATCGAAGGCCTGGAGCATATCGACAAAGTGATCGACATCGACCAAAGTCCGATTGGACGCACGCCGAGATCGAATCCTGCGACTTACACTGAAGTTTTTTCAGAAATAAGGAATTTATTCACCATGACTTCCGAAAGCATGATCCGCGGGTACAAAGCCGGGCGTTTCAGCTTTAACGTCAAAGGTGGAAGATGCGAAACCTGCGAAGGTTCGGGCGTTCGCACGATTGAGATGAATTTCCTTCCCGATGTATATGTGGAATGTGAAACCTGCCAGGGCAAACGTTTCAACCGCGAGACTTTGGAAATACGCTATAAAGGCAAATCGATTTCTGATATTCTGGATATGACCGTTGATGAGGCCGTTCCGTTTTTTGAGAATATCCCGAAGATTTACCGAAAAGTGAAGACGATTCAGGATGTCGGACTTGGATACATTACGCTCGGCCAGCAAAGCACGACGCTTTCGGGCGGTGAAGCGCAGCGGATTAAACTGGCGACCGAATTATCCAAGAAAGATACCGGGAACACGTTCTACATCATGGACGAACCCACAACCGGTTTGCATTTTGAAGATATCCGGGTTTTGATGGAAGTCATTAATAAGTTGGTTGACAAAGGCAATTC
>DATHGE010000016.1:0-2332 GCA_035317805.1 Flavobacterium sp.
ATGGCTGCGCAATCGGGTGGGAGCGCACCGCCGGAATTTATGAGTACGCACCCTTCTGATGCGACGCGTATCGCCAACCTGAAAGCGTTGATTCCACAAGCAAAAGCAGAAGCTGCAAAATTCGGGGTTACCTTTAAATAATTACAATTTTAAGATATAAAAAAGCCATTTCGATTGAAGTGGCTTTTTGCTTGTGCAGATATCCGGTTTATAATTTGCTCCATATTAAATTTTCGATATTTTTTCCGATTAACCAAATTCATCGCAAAAAATGGATAAATTAGTGCCATCAAAAAAAGAACGGATATGGCAGATTTACCAAAAGGAAGCAAGAAATTATTGAACGCCTGGGCCTTTTACGACTGGGCGAATTCGGTTTATCCGCTTGTGATTTCTTCAGCCATATTCCCTATTTATTATGAGAAGCTGTTTTTGAATCGCGACCATTATATCCATGTTTTCGGTACGAATCTAAAGAACTCGGCATTGATCAGCTTTGTGACGGCGGCCGCTTTCCTGATGGTGGCTTTCATTTCGCCATTGCTTTCCGGGATTGCCGATTATGTGGGGAACAAAAAATCTTTCATGCGGTTTTTCTGCTACCTCGGCGCCCTTTCGTGCATGGGATTGTACTGGTTTGAACTATCCGATATTTACGTCGGATTGTTGTTTTATTTTTTAGGGCTGATCGGATTCTGGGGAAGCCTGGTCTTTTATAATTCCTATCTTCCCGATATTGCATTTCCGGAACAGCAGGATAAAATCAGCGCAAAAGGCTATTCACTGGGTTATATCGGAAGTGTAATTTTATTGATTTTCAACCTGGCGATGGTCATGAAACCCGATTTGTTTGGGATTACCGGAACACCGCTCGAAGCCGCACTTCAAGCGATGCGTTATTCTTTCGTAAGCGTCGGCGTCTGGTGGATTTTATTCAGCCAATATACGTATCGCTATCTTCCGAAAGGAAACCAAAATGCGCAGAAAATAACCAAAGAAATTGTTTTTAATGGCTTTCACGAACTCAAAAAAGTCTGGGCGCTGCTGAGTGAAAATACCCGCTTGAAAAGATATTTATCCGGGTTTTTCGTTTACAGCATGGCGGTGCAGACCGTGATGATCATTGCGACTTATTTCGGCGCACAGGAAATCAAATGGACGAGTGAAAGCGAAAGTACTACCGGATTGATTATCTGTATCCTGGTAATCCAGTTGGTTGCGGTGCTTGGCGCGGTGTTGACTTCAAGGGCTTCTGCCAAATTTGGAAATATCCCGGTATTGATTGCGATCAATTGCTTTTGGGTATTGCTTTGCGCGGGCGCCTATTTTATCACTTTGCCGATCCACTTTTATGTCATGGCAGGTTTGGTGGGTTTGGTCATGGGCGGAATCCAGTCACTATCGCGTTCGACCTATTCTAAATTGCTACCCGAAACAGAAGACACGGCATCCTTTTTCAGTTTCTACGATGTTTCTGAAAAAATCGGAATTGTCATCGGGATGTGCGTTTACGGGATCATCGACCAAATCACCGGAAGTCCACGGTTTGCAATTGTCTTCCTCGCGGTTTTCTTTATCATCGGTGTGCTTTTGTTATTAAGAGTTCCGAAAGCAAAAACAGTAGCGTAAGGTTAACCGGTTCACCTGTTTTTAAATATTTAGCCAATAAAAAAGGCGCTCTAACAATAAAGCGCCTTTAATAACTAACCTGTACAAAAAATCTTTAAGCTTTTGAAATGCTTCCGGAACCGGAAACTTTCGTATCTTTTTTCTTCGGATCGCCTTTGTAATCGATGTCGCCGGAACCTGAAATTCTCGCTTCAAGATACTCCGTGCAATAGATGCGGGAATTTCCAGAGCCCGAAACATTGGCATCTGCTTTGGCTGCTTTCAGATCAAACGCATTGAGATCGCCTGAACCTACAACTTCTGATTTAAACGAATCGGCTTTGCCTTTGAGCGTCAGGTCGCCCGATCCGGTTATATTTCCCTGCAGGCTATCGCTGTCGACCGTCAGGTCAATATTCCCTGAACCCGTAAGTTTTGCCGTAAATGAAGTCGATTTGATGGTGCTTTTGGATTTTACATCGCCAGAGCCGGCAAGCGTCACTTCATTTAAAGACTGGAATGGTACTTTGACTACAATCGTCTTCCCTGAACTCGGGCGGATGTTCTTATTGTTTTCCACATGGATTTTCAAGGCATCGCCTTTGACTTCGGTAACAATATATTGCAATAGATTCTCTTCTCCGGTAATCGAAATTTTGCCTTCGGTTCCTTGGATCAGTTCGACATCAAAAGAGCCGGAAATGTCGATTTTGTCATAGCTTCC
>DATHGE010000017.1:0-5040 GCA_035317805.1 Flavobacterium sp.
ATTATTATGCAAATAATAAGAACCAGCCATATTGCCAAATGGTAATCCAGCCGAAACTGGAGAAGTTTGAGAAGGTTTTTAAAGATAGATTGAAAAAGAAATAGTTTGTTGAAGCCGGGAAGTAATTTGCTGCGCCAGTTCGCTGTCGCTCGTGTCCGGCTTTTTTATTTCAAGATTTCCGCAATCCTGAGCGCACACTTTTCGCCATCAATCGCCGCAGAAATAATCCCGCCTGCATAACCCGCACCTTCCCCGCAAGGATAAAGGCCTTTAATGGCAACGTGTTCGAGCGTTTCATTGTCACGCGGAATGCGTACCGGCGAGGAAGTCCGCGACTCGGGCGCATGCAGAATCGCCTCATTGGTCAGATAGCCTTTCATTGATTTTCCGAAATCGAGAAAACCCTGGCGCAAAATCTGCGTGAGAAAACCCGGAAAAACCTGTCCCATTTCGACGGAAGTCGTTCCCGGAACATAGGATGTTTTTGGGATGTCTGCAGAAATCTTTTGCTGTGTGAAATCGACCATGCGCTGTGCCGGAACTTTTTGTGTCTCTCCGGCAAGATGCCACGCTTTTTGCTCGATGCTTTTTTGGAATTCCATTCCGGCCAACGGTCCGAATTTGGCGTAAGGCTTGAAATCTTCGAGTTTCAGCTCTATTACGATCCCCGAATTGGCCGTCGCCTGATCGCGTTTGGAGGGCGACCAGCCATTGGTGACCACTTCTCCCGGGCTCGTCGCACACGGCGCAATCACGCCACCCGGGCACATACAAAACGAATACATCCCGCGACCTTCAACCTGTTTCACGATCGAGTATGGCGCCGGCGGTAAAAATTCACCGCGGTAATCGCAGCTGTACTGGATGCTGTCGATGAGTTCCTGCGGATGTTCGGCGCGGACACCGATTGCGAATGGCTTGGCTTCGATGAAAATTTTCTTCCGGTCGAGCAGCTCGAAAATATCGCGCGCCGAATGCCCGGTGGCGAGTATGATTTTGGAAGCGGCAATCGTATCCCCATTTTGGGTTCTGATGCCTTGCACTTCATTATTTTTGACGACGATATCGGTCAGGCGCGTATCGAAAAGCACCTTCCCGCCCATTTCGATGATCTTTTCGCGGATGTCCTGGATAATCTGCGGCAATTTGTTGGTGCCAATGTGCGGATGCGCTTCAATCAGGATTTCGGGTGAAGCACCGAAAGCCACGAGCAATTTCAGGATCCGGTCGACGTCGCCACGTTTTTTGGAACGCGTGTAGAGTTTGCCGTCGGAATAAGTTCCGGCACCGCCTTCACCAAAGCAATAATTGGAATCTTCATTGACGATGTGGTCGACATTGATAGCCTTGAGATCGCGGCGTCTTCCACGAACATCTTTGCCGCGCTCGATGACAACCGGTTTCAGGCCGAGCTCGATTAACTGCAGCGCTGCGAAAAGTCCGGCCGGGCCAGCGCCTACGACAATGACTTCAGTCGCGTTGGATACATTTTTATAATCGGGAAGTTCGATTTTTTCCTCGGTGAAATTTTCATCAGAGAAGAATATATTGACTTTTAGGTTGATTTTTATGGCTTTCTGCCGCGCGTCGATGGAGCGTTTCAGGATGGTAATATGGCGAATATCCTTAATGGAAGTGCGGATTTGTTTTCCGATAAATTCTTTGAGCAGCGGTTCGTTTGCGGCTGTTTCGGGAGAAACCTGTATGAGCAGTTCTTTGGGCATGCGGCAAAGGTAGGAAATTTGTCGCGGAACCCAAATTGCGACAGCAATTACCTACGGTCAGTTCGGCCGATGGCCTCGGGTGCAGTGGAAATCCTTTTTGGGAATTTCCTGGAGCCTGCGAAAGGGAATTTCTAAAAAGATTGAAACGGAAAGCGCGGCCGTTCGCCATAATAATTTTTGTAGCCGCAACAGATGCTTGAGTTTGCTTCACTTTGCTCGCAATGACAGCTCGCAATGACGGGGAAAAATGTTAGTTTTGCAACATGAGACAGATAAAACTGATTTGGGATTTTCGCGGGCCGGCTTCGGGTAAAACGGCGGAACACCATGAAATACATCTTAGGGAATACATTGCGATGGAAAAATTGCCACTCGATATTACGGGTTTTCAAATCCTAAACGATATGCACGCAATCGCTTTTATGGTTGTGACCGATGAAAATATGATTGCGGTTCGCGATGCTTTGAAGCCGCACCGCGGCGAGGTTTTCAATGGATAATTGACAATTTGGATTGCGCATAAAAAAATCCCCGCATCGAGGGATTCATTATCAATTATCCATTGTTAATTATCAATTAATTTGCCACTTCGCTGATGAATTTGATTCGCATGAGCCGCAATTCATCGATATCATAATCGCCGTCGAATTCCTTGAGCGCGTCTTCGATGCGATCGGATTCGGATTCCATGAAATATTCGTGGATTTCTTCCTGTTGCTCATCGTCGAGCATGTCGTCTATCCAGTATTTGATGTTGAGCTTGGTCCCGGAATAGACGATCTGTTCCATCTCCTTGATCAGTGCATCCATGTTCATTCCTTTTCCGGAAGCGATGTCTACGAGCGACAGTTTTCGGTCGATATTCTGGATGATGTATAATTTATTGGCAGAATTGGCTCCGGTAGATTTGACAACAAGGTCATCCGGGCGGACAATGTCATTTTCGGTTACATAGCGGTTGATGAGCTCTACGAATTCCTTTCCGTATTTTTTGGCCTTGCCTTCGCCGACACCGTGGATGTTGATGAGTTCGTCTATGCTGACAGGATATTTCAGGGCCATGTCTTCCAAAGACGGATCCTGAAAAACGACAAACGGCGGGACACCCAGTTTCTTGGCGACTTTCTTACGCAAATCACGCAGCATCGCCATGAGCGCTTCATCGGCAACACCGGAAGATTTGGCCGCGGTGACGATTGCATCGTCTTCAGATTCGTTGTATTCGTGGTCTTCAGACATCAGGAACGATGTTGGATGCTGGATGAAATCGAGTCCTTTGTCGGTCACTTTTAAGATACCGTAGGTTTCGATATCCTTAGACAACAGCCCTTCCACCAAAACCTGGCGGATCAGTGCCATCCAATGCCTTTCTTCAAAGTCGACGCCGCTTCCGAAGAACTGCTGCGTATCGGTGCGGTGGGCTTTGATAACCGCATTGACGCGTCCGATGAGCGTGAAGATAATTTCTTTCGATTTGTATAAATGCTTGGTATCGCGAACCACCTTGAGCAGTTTCACGACTTCGTCACTGGCTTCTACTTTGGATTTCGGGTTACGCACATTGTCGTCCATGTCGGCGCCTTCGCCTGTTTCGCCGTCGAATTCCTCCCCGAAGTAATGCAATAGGAATTTTCGCCGCGACATCGAGGTTTCGGCATAAGCCACGACTTCCTGGAGTAGCGCAAAACCGATTTCCTGTTCGGCTACCGGTTTCCCCGACATGAATTTCTCGAGTTTCTCCACATCTTTATAGGAATAGTAGGCAAGACAGTAGCCTTCGCCGCCATCCCTTCCGGCGCGGCCTGTTTCCTGGTAATAACTTTCGAGTGATTTCGGGATATCGTGGTGGATGACAAAACGCACGTCGGGTTTGTCGATTCCCATTCCGAATGCAATGGTCGCCACAACCACATCCACATCTTCCATCAGGAACATATCCTGGTGCTTGGCGCGGGTTTTGGCGTCGAGCCCGGCGTGATAGGGAACCGCGCTGATTCCGTTTACCTGAAGCACTTCGGCAATGGCCTCTACTTTCTTACGACTTAAGCAATAAATGATTCCCGATTTGCCTTTATGCTGCTTGATGAAACGGATGATGTCCGATTCGATGTTCTTGGTTTTGGTGCGCACTTCATAATACAGATTCGGGCGGTTGAATGACGCCTTGAATGTTCGCGCACTCGTCATATCGAGGTTTTTGAGGATGTCTTCCTGCACTTTTGGCGTAGCGGTTGCGGTGAGGCCGATAACGGGTACATTTCCCAATTGCTTGATGATGTGCCGCAGGTTGCGGTATTCCGGGCGGAAATCATGTCCCCATTCCGAAATACAATGCGCCTCGTCGATGGCTACAAAAGAAATCGGGACGTTCTGAAGGAAAACCACATATTCTTCCTTAGTGAGTGATTCCGGAGCAACATACAATAATTTGGTGAGACCGGAAGTGATGTCCTTCTTGACCTGAGTGATTTCAGATTTGGTGAGTGAGGAATTTAAAACGTGCGCAATCCCGTTTTCGGAAGACAGACTCCTGATGGCGTCTACCTGATTTTTCATGAGCGCAATCAGGGGTGAAACCACGATCGCGCAACCTCCCTGAATTAATGCCGGCAATTGGTAACACAATGATTTTCCGCCGCCTGTAGGCATAATGACGAATGTATTTGTTTTGTAGAGTATGCTTTTTATCACCTGCTCCTGCAGGCCTTTGAACTGGTTGAAACCAAAATACTTTTTGAGTTCTTTATGTATGTCAATTTCGTTTGGATTCATTCTTTGTAGTATGGTATTCTTTGTTAATGGTATTTTGTTTAAATTTGCTTCTCATAAAGATACGACTTTCTTTTATACACACAAATTTTATAACATTCGTTTTGATAACAAAAGAAAATATATTGGCAGCCGCCAAAAAAGCGATTCTTTCCGAAAGCGAGTCGATTAAAAAGCTGGCTGATCTTCTCGACACCAACTTTACAGAAACCGCCCAAATCATATACAATTGCAAAGGAAGGCTTGTCGTGACGGGCATCGGCAAAAGTGCCATTATTGCCCAGAAGATTGTCGCCACCATGAATTCCACCGGAACGCCTTCGATGTTCCTGCATGCTTCAGAAGCCATCCACGGCGACCTTGGGATGCTGCAAAATGGCGATGTGGTCATCTGCATTTCCAAAAGCGGCAACAGCCCAGAAATCAAGGTATTGGTCCCACTATTGAAACGATACGGCAACACGCTGATTGCAATAACAGGGAACATGACTTCATTCCTGGCCAAAGGCTCCGATTTCGTTTTGAACACTACGATCGACGCCGAATC
>DATHGE010000018.1:0-11678 GCA_035317805.1 Flavobacterium sp.
GGACGTTCCATCAATCTTGCGATGTCACACCGCGGCTGGAAAGCGCTTGACGGCGTTGGCGTTGGCGACGAAGTCAGGAGCATTGCAATCCCGATGGACAAGCGCGCAATCCATCTCAAAGACAAGCTCAATTTCCAGAATTACGGCAAAGAAGGCGAGAGCATTTATTCGATTTCGCGCGGGACACTGAACCGGAAAATGATCGATCTGGCTGAAGCAGCCGGAGCCGAATTCTTTTTCGAGCATAAGATCTGGGATGTTTCGCTGGCCGAAGCGACTTTGCATATCGGCGAATCGGAGCGTGGCGAATGGAAAGATGTCAAATACGACATGGTTTTCGGGGCCGACGGTGCGTTTTCGAGAATCCGCCACAGGATGCAAAGACAGAGCATGTTTAATTACTCGCAGGAGTTCCTGAACACCGGTTATAAGGAATTGAATATTCCGGCCAACGCTGACGGCACACACAAATTGGACAAATATTCCTTTCATATCTGGCCGCGCGGCGAATACATGCTGATTGCGTTGCCCAATCTTGATGGCAGCTTCACCTGTACCTTGTTTATGCCTTTTGAAGGCGAAAATTCATTTGCTTCGTTGACGAACCGGGCGGAAGTGGAAGCTTTTTTCGCGGCCAATTTTCCCGATTCGATTGATGTGATTCCGGAATTGGCGAACGATTTCTTTAAAAATCCGACGAGTACGCTGGTCACGATGAAATGTTTTCCATGGACTTTTGAAGACAAGATTGCGCTGATCGGCGATGCCTGCCATGCGATCGTTCCGTTTTACGGACAAGGGATGAATGCGGGTTTTGAGGATATTTCGGTGTTGTATGAACTCATGGAAAAACTGGGCGACGACTGGAAGGCGATTTTCTCCGAATACGAAACCATCCGCAAGCCGAACGCTGATGCCATTGCCGAATTGTCTTATCGCAATTTCATGGAAATGAGCTCCAAAACAGCCGACGAAAAATTCCTGCTGCAGAAAAAAATAGAAAAGCGTTTTTCTGAAAAACACCCCGACAAATGGCTGCCCTTATACAGCCGCGTCACCTTTAGCCACAGGCCATACACCGAAGCGCTCGCCATTGGCGACAGGCAGAAAGCGATTATGGATGAGGTGATGCTGCTGCCGGAGATTGAAAAAATCTGGGACAGTGAAATGGTGGAAAACAAAATATTGGATTTATTGAAATAGTCAGGAGCTTTTTCCTGCTTTCGCCTGTATCTTTGTTCTCCCGAAGCATCGGGACCACAAAGGATGCCGGCTTAATCAGGGCTAGTCAATTTTCGGCACCGGAATATTTCTATTTTTTTTCCATCAGATTAATCCCAAACGTATTTCCAGGAACCATCTTTTTGCCGCTTCCAAACCGTATGGAAAATCCCGGTAGCCGTGGTGGTTTTACCCTGATCGTCTTTTTCTGTCCACACATATTTGCCGTAGGTGTAGGCCAAAGTGCCGTCCTTGGAAACTTCTATAAAATCAGGACTCCATGTTACCGTTGCATTGGCGGGTTGTTTGAGGAAATATTTCCTGATGTTTTCCCTTCCGCTGATTAGCGTATCGCGTCGGCGCTTGATGGTCGCATTTTCATCTGCAAATGCATAGAATGCTGCGGTGATGCCTTTTTCGGAAGCCAGTTTGTTGAAGTCGGATTCGGCTTTGCGCACTTCCGCCTGCAGTTCCGTTTCGGATTTGACCCCTTTTTTTTGGGAATAGGCGCAGGTTGCAGTCAGCACGGCAAATAATAGCAACAAATTTTTCATATCGGTTATTTTTTGAAAATAAAATATACAGCCAGAACGAGGAAACAAAACCCGACGGCATGGTTCCAGCGGAAAGTCTCATTCTTAAAGAACAGCATCGAAAAGACCACGAAGATGACCAGGGTGATCACTTCCTGGATGACTTTGAGCTGCATCAGCGAAAACGGACCGCCGTTGCCTTCGTAGCCGATCCTATTGGCAGGAACCTGGAAAAAATATTCGAACAGCGCCAATCCCCAGCTGATCAGGACGATGGTGATGAGCCCGGCATTCTCAAACCATTTCAATTCCTTAAATTTCAAATGGCCATACCAGGCGAGTGTCATGAAAATATTCGACAGAATCAGTAATCCTATGGTAAAAAAGCCTTTCATTTATTTTTTGAATAGTTTGGTCAGGATTCCGAATGCGCCCCGGATGAATGTTGCGCTCGTCAAAACCTTGAGGACCGATTTGGTGGTTTGGCCCATAGGTTCGCTTGCTGTTTTCTTTTCCTCTTTTTCCTGTTGGACTTGTTCTTGCCGTTGTGCCGCTTCCTGCTCGACGACTTCAATCTTCTTATTGAGTATTTCGTAGGCGCTTTCGCGGTCGATGAGTTCGCTGTATTTTTTAACGAGTTTCGATTTGGCGTTGATTTCGTCAATTTCGCCCGTCGTCAAAACATCCATACGGCTCATTGGCGCGCGCATCATCGTTGCGGCGAGCGGCGTTGGCGTGCCTTTCTCACTCAAAACGGTTACCAATGCCTCACCGATTCCGAGATTGGTGAGTGTTTCGTCGGTTTTATAAAATTCCGAAATCGGGTAATTCTCGGCCGTCATCTTGATGGCT
Source organism: Flavobacterium sp. (assembly GCA_035317805.1). GTDB lineage: Bacteria > Bacteroidota > Bacteroidia > Flavobacteriales > Flavobacteriaceae > Flavobacterium. The sequence goes on from DATHGE010000018.1 coordinate 2,607, forward strand.
TTGCGGTCATTTGCGGTGAAGGCCCTCAAGGCATGCTGAATTTTCAAACCCAATTGCGCGAGAACCGAACTTGGGACGTCCATCGGATTTTGCGTTACGAAGAAAATCCCGATGCCTTTGGAGCGGATGAGCTTGACGATGCTTTCGATCTGTTCCAACAAGGCTTTGCTCGCTTCGTTGAAAATCAGGTGCGCCTCATCTATGAAAATCACGAGTTCGGGTTGGCCTGAATCGCCCTGCTCGGGCATCTGCTGGTAAATTTCGGCGAGCAGGCTCAGCATGAAAGTCGAAAACAACTTGGGTTTGTCCTGGATGTCGGTGAGCCGGATGATGTTGACGTAGCCTTTGCCATTTTCGTCGATGCGCATGAGATCATTGATATCGAATGACATTTCACCGAAAAACAAATCGCCGCCCTGTTGTTCGAGTTCGATGATTTTACGAAGGATGGTGCCGGTGGTTGAAGTGGAGATTTTGCCATAGCTTTCCTCGATTTCGTCTTTGCCTTCCTCGGTGATATAATTGATTACCTTTTTGATGTCTTTGAGGTCGAGCAGCGGCATCTTGTTGTCGTCACAATACTTGAAGATGACGGCGACAACCCCGGATTGCACGTCGTTGAGTCCGAGAATCCTCGAAAAGAGCACTGGTCCGAATTCGGAAACTGTTGCCCGAAGCCTGACGCCATTTTGTTCGGAAAGCGACATGAGTTCGACAGGGAATCCAGAAGTTTCGTACGGAATATTGATTTTTGCCTGGCGTTCGGTGATGAAAGGCAGTTCGGTACCGGGTTTTGCGATACCACTAAAATCGCCCTTGATGTCCATCATCAGGACCGGAATGCCGAGCGAAGACAATTGCTCGGACAACACCTGGATGGTTTTGGTTTTCCCGGTTCCGGTGGCGCCGGCTATGAGTCCGTGACGGTTCAGGGTTTTTAACGGCACTTTTATATGGGCATCTGGTAAGGTCTCGCCGTCGAGAATGGCGCTGCCAAGGATAATGCTTTCGCCCTTTGAAGCGTAGCCGTCGTTAATCTGGGAGATAAAACTTTCTTGTCTGCTCATTTTATAAGGTATGGTGGGTGTATAAGTCACTGCAAGCTATTAATTTTTTTAATAAGATTGAAAGATAATTCCATATTAAAGCCAAAGAATTAACAAGATTAATATTTCGATTCTGTAACGGATATTTTATTGAAATATTCCTACGTTATCCGGGTATTGACTGTCTAAATCATGGGAAACCCAAAGTTTTATTTAACATTTTTCAAATAAACGGAAAACGCCTGCAATAGTAGATTTGGCAAGGCATGAAATTAATCATAATAAAATTAAAAAAAGTTTTTTTATTTAAACTAAAAAATTAAATTTGCTCCTATTCAAAAATTTTTACAACTAAATTATAATTAATTAAAACTATTAAAAATTAAAAAAATGGCAAACGTTAAAAAAGAAGGTGGTTCAAACTTAGGAGGAATATTCTCTGGGATAGTAATTGTAGCATGTATAGTGGTAGGATGGCTTATTTGGAATTTTATCATGGGTAATGGTTCTAATTTTGAAGGAGGCGTTAATACCGGAACACCACTAAAAGGAAATTATTTGGCAATGGTATACAAAGGAGGGCCAATCGTTCCTGTCTTGATGGGATTATTGTTAATGGTGGTTGTTTTTTCATTTGAAAGATATTTCGTAATAACTAAAGCTACCGGAAAAGGAAATCTAGACCAATTCATGAAAAGTGTTCAGGCTAGTATCAGAGGAGGAAATATTGACGAGGCCATTGCAGCTTGTGATAAACAGCAAGGTTCGGTAGCAAATGCTATCAGATCTGCATTAGTAAAATACCAAGATGTTAAAAAAGAAGGATTCAACAGTGAAGAGGCTGCGGAAACTATTCACAAAGAAATTGAAGAGGCAACTTCATTAGAAATGCCAATGTTAGAACAACACATGACTATCCTGTCTACTTTAGTTTCTTTAGGAACGCTTGCGGGATTGTTAGGAACAGTAACAGGTATGATTAAAGCATTTGCCGGATTAGCAGGTGGTGGCGGAGCAGATTCTGCAGAACTTGCAAATGGTATTTCTGAAGCATTGATCAATACTGCTACCGGTATCTCGACTTCAGCTCTGGCGATTATTTGTTATAATTTCTTTACTTCAAAAATAGATAGTTTGACCTATGCAATTGATGAAGCGGGTACTACAATTGTAAATACATACAGACACTTCAGAGGCAGCTTAAAACAATAATTTTTGATATTTTTTATCAATAATAATACATAAAATAATGGCAATAAAAATGAAAAAAAAGTCAACATCTACCGATATGACGGCGATGTGTGATGTTGCATTCCTTTTGCTTACGTTCTTTATTTTGACTGCTACTGCCAAGGTTCCTGAAGTAATGCCTGTTGATACACCTGCATCTACCGTACAGACTAAGTTGCCTGAAAAAGATTTGGCTACTTTGACCGTAGGGAATGGGAAAGTGTTTTTTGATGTTAAAGGGAAAGATATACGCAAAAGAACCCTTGAGCTGATGAGCAATAAATATGGTGTCAAGTTTTCAGATGATGATCAAAATAAATTCGCTATAATGGAAAGTTTTGGCGTGCCAATTCAAAGCCTAAAGCAAATTCTTGATATGAAGCCTTCAGAAAGAAGCAAAGTTCAGCAGCCAGGAATTCCTAAGGATTCTCTTGATAATCAATTGGCAGACTGGATTCAGAATGCACGGATTGCTAATATTGAGATACAGGATAAAGAATTGCAAATCGCCATAAAGGGGGATGCAAAAGAAGAATATCCGGTAATTAGAAGAGTCATGGATATTTTACAAGATCAAAAAATCAATAACTTCAGTTTGGTTACTGGTTTGAGAGGAAAAGAAAAATAATTAAAAATACATACTAAATGGCTGAATTAAATACCGGCGACGGCGGTGGAAAGAAAGGCAGTAAGAAAGTCAGGAGTAAAAAAGGGAACAATAAAGTTGACTTGACCGCGATGGTAGATTTGGCTTTCTTGTTGATCACTTTCTTTATGCTTACCACAACGTTGTCAAAACCGCAATCAATGAACTTGGGGTTGCCAGATAAAGACCCGGACAAGGATAAAAATAAAGATGTTAAAGTAGATGAGAATCGTACGATGACAATATTATTGGGAGACAACAATAAATTGGTTCGTTATGTTGGCTTATTGGCAACCCCTGTTTCAGGCGGAGCGCCAAAAGATTTTGTATATGGTAAAGATGGTATCCGAAAAGAATTGTTGAGCAGAAAAGAGGCAGTTCTTCAGTATACCGGAAACAAAGACAAAGGCATGATTGTGATCATCAAGCCAAGCAAGAAGTCAAATTATCGTAATTTAGTAGATATACTTGATGAAATGGCTATTGTAAATGTCCCTACATATGCTATTGTAAATGACTTTACACCAGAAGAAACAAAATTGTTGGGGGAAAATGCTGCTCCGGTAGAGAATGCTGTTCCGGCAGAAGTTCCTAATCCTTAACATAGTAAATAATCTAATTAATTTAGGAAGATTAGAGAATCGGCAGTTTTTAATAACGCTTATGAACTTTCCGAATAAATTATAAAAAAATATAAAAATGAAATTAGATTTATTAAAAAAGCAATGGCTGGATGTCGTTTTTGAAGGACGAAACAAGTTGTACGGTGCTTACGAATTAAGGACGTCAAACGGTAAAACTACCGCTAAATCCCTTATTATAGGAGGTATTATTTTCACCTTTTTAGTAAGTATTCCTGTATTGGCAAATTTACTTCCAAATGACTCAGAAGATGTTACTTTAGATCAAAAAATTACAACAGTAAAATTACCTCCAAAAGAAAAACCAAAAGAAAATTTGCCACCGCCACCGCCACCGCCGCCAAAAGTGGATCAGGTGAAATTTGTGAAACCAGTTGTGGCCAAAGCGGAAGAGGTAGTTGAAGAACCACCTAAAATTAAAGAGATTGTAGATAAAAAAATTGGTGCTGAAACCATTAAAGGCGATCCTGATGCAGAATTGACGGTGGAACCTGTTGGTAACGGGCCTAAAGATGTTGTAGAAGAAGACAACAATATCTATAATACAGCTGGTATCGAAGTGAAACCGGATTTCCCTGGAGGGATCGAGAAATTTTACAAATTCGTCGCTAAAAACTACCAGGTTCCTGAAGAGGAAGGCCTGAAAGGTAAGGTTTTCGTTTCTTTCGTAGTTGAAAAAGACGGATCGCTTACAGATATCAAGGTAATCAGGGATATTGGTTACGGAACTGGAAAAGAAGCCATCAGGGTTTTGAAATCCTGTCCGAGATGGAACCCGGGTGAACAGAATGGAAAAAAAGTAAGGGTATTGTATTCCTTACCGATTAACATCCAATCTGCCAATTAAGTGATAGATAAAATAGTAAATAATATCAGGAAGAAATCGCTTAAAGAGCGATTTCTTCTCGTTATAGGAATTTTGTTTTTCCTGATTTACCTCGCCTTAGGACTGATAATTATTTTTTGGAAAAAGTTTCCAATCCATATGCCGGACAATTACAGGATTGCTTTCGGCGTATTGCTTATCGTTTATTCATTCCTTCGATTTTTGCGTCTTTTTAATTCAAATAAAGAGTAGTGATGAAAACCAGAACTAAATTTTTTTCGTTTGTCCTGCTGGCACTATTGGTGATAACCTGCAGCAAAAAAGACGAGAAAAAGAACACGGAAACGATTATCGAAGGGAAAATGACGATTTTGGTTGATGAAACACTGGTGCCCATCATAGAAGATCAGGTGCAGATTTTCGAAGATCAATACAAAGCGAAAATAATACTGGATGCCAAATCAGAAGCCGAAGTGATACAGACATTGGCCAACGAGGATTCGCGTGTTGCTGTTCTGACAAGGAAGCTAAACGCGGAGGAAGAAAAGCTTTTTGAAAGCAAAAAAGTAATCCCTAAAATCACCAAGATTGCCACAGATGCCATCGTGCTGATTGCAAATAAGAATAATAAAGATACACTGATCGCGTTACAGGATGTGATTGATTTTATGCAGCAAAAACCTTCCAAAATAAAAGGGCTGGTTTTTGACAATCCGAATTCAAGTACGGCAAGATACATCAATGATTTGGCAGGTGTCAAAGGTTTTCCAAAAGAAGGGGTTTTCTCCTTTAAAACCAATGATGAAGCGATAAGGTATGTTGCAGAAAATGACGGCATGATCGGCGTAGTCGGATTGAACTGGCTTTCCCAACCTTCTCCCGCAATGCAGCCTTATGTCGGGAAGGTAAACATACTAAACGTCAAAGGCACAAAAGGCAGCGATTACATTTTTCCAAGCCAAAATGACATAGCCGAAGGCAAATACCCTTTGGCACGTGATTTGTACATCGTGAATTGTCAGACATATGCTGGTTTGGGAATGGGTTTCAGTTCATTTGTGACCAGTGAAATCGGACAAAGAATAATTCTAAAATCGGGATTGGTACCCGCCAAAATACCAGGACGAAAAATCCGTACTAGAAATAGTATTGAAAATAATAAAAAATAAATTATGAAGAAGATGAACAAATTAAAGGTTTTCAGCTTTGCTTTATTAGCAACAGTAAGCGTAAGTAAAGCTCAGGATACAGAGCAGGCAAAAAAAGCAATAGATGCAGAGCAATTCGAAAAAGCAAAAGTAATGCTCAAATCAATTGGACAATCCAAGCCTGCAGACGGGCGCGCGGCTTTCCTTTTAGGGAATGTTTATCTTACACAAAACATCGCCGACTCTGCTAAAATCTATTTTCAAAAAGGTATCGCCGCCTCAGATGGCGCCAAATTAAATTATATCGGCTTAGGCCAAATTGAATTGGACAATGGAAACGCCTCAGGCGCACAATCCAACTTTGACCAAGCAATTGCCGCCGCCAAAAAGAAAAGCGTTGAAGAATATGTTTACATTGGTAAGGCATATACAAACGCTGACAAGCCGGATTACAAAAAAGCAATCGAAGTGCTCAATAAAGCAAAAGCGATAAACCCAACCGATGCTTCCGTTCAGTTGGCTTTAGGCGATGCCTACTACGGCGATAAAAACCAAAACGAGGCGTATGCTGCTTACCGCAACGCCTTTAATGCAGACAACAGCCTGATTCGTGCCAAAATGCAATTGGGTGTTTTGCTTAAAGGCGCAAAAGCCTATACTGAAGCCGTAAAAGCATACAATGACGTAATCGCAACAGACGCTAACTACGGTCCGGTTTACAGAGAACTAGCCGAAACTTACTATTACTGGGGTAACAACGAACCAAAGAAATACACTGAATATATCGGAAAAGCATTAACCTACTATGAAAAATACATGAGCCTTACGGATTATTCCTTAACCTCGCGTATGCGCCACGCCGACTTCCTTATCCTCGCTAAAGATTACAAAGCGCTTGAAGTGGAAGCCAACAAAATGAAAGAATTAGACAAGGTAAATCCAAGGATTCTGCGTTATTTGGGTTATTCCGCTTATGAAAATGGCAACATTGATGTAGCATTGAAATCCCTCCAGGATTTTATCTCAAACCCTTCAAACAAAGTTATCGCACGTGATTACCTATATTTGGGCTTGGCCAAATTGAAAAAATCCAATAATGTCGAAACCAAAACGGTAGACGCAACGATGTTTGCTGCCGGTGTTTCCGATATCAAAAAATCGGTCGAAATGGAAATCACCATGACCAACGACCTGAGCGAAGTAGGTAAAAAATTCTACGAGCAAAAATTATTCAAAGAAGCGGCTGCCATTTATGAAATCGCCGTGACCAACGTAAATTCTAAGAATTTTCTTTTGGATAATTTCTACCTCGGAAATTCCATATATTATGACAACACAAGAAAAGATGTCGTAAAACCGGATCCGATCGCGCTCCAAAAAGCCGATGTCGCTTTCGGAAAAGTAATCGAAGCCTCGCCGACAACGCAAGACGCTTACATTTTCCGCGCCAGGACAAACAACCTGCTTGAAAACGAAGCAATGACAATCAAATATTACGAAGATTATCTCAAAGTGGTTACCGAAAAAGGCCCGGAAGAAGTAACGAAAAACAAAGCGAAATTCATCGAATCATACAACAACATCGCTGCAAATTACGCCAACACTGACAAACCCAAAGCGGTAGAATATCTGAATAAGACTTTAGCCTTGGATCCTGCAAACGCCTACGCCACCGAAGCAATCAAAACGCTGGGCAAAAAATAAAAAAAGAAACATTTCTAAAAGACCGATACTTGTTATCGGTCTTTTTTTTTTGAAGCCATTTCCCGCTGTCCGCTCTATCTTTTATTACGCTGCGCTCCATAAAAGGATGCCGCTTCCATCAGGGCTAGGGCATTTGGGTCCGATTTGAAATTTCCCTTTCGCCAATCGTTATTTCCTCAAACCCAAATTGCCTATCTTTGCACTTTAAAATAAAACGATGTTACCAAAAGAAATACAATCCGCAGTCGAAAAAGGCGCCATGCTTCCGCTCATGGAAGAATTCTATACCATACAAGGGGAAGGATTCCACACCGGAACCGCAGCTTATTTCATCAGGATCGGCGGTTGCGACGTAGGCTGCCACTGGTGCGACGTAAAAGAAAGCTGGAACGCCGAACTGCATCCGCCAACAAGTGTAGACCATATTGTAGAAAATGCGAGTAAGAATGCCGACACCGTTGTCGTAACCGGCGGCGAACCGCTAACCTGGGATATGACGCTGTTGACTTCAAGGCTCCGGGAAAAGAATCTTAAAATCCACATCGAGACTTCAGGCGCTTATCCGCTCACTGGAACCTGGGACTGGATTTGCCTTTCGCCAAAGAAAAACAAACTCCCGACCCAAACCGTTTATGATAACGCCAGCGAATTAAAGGTCATCATTTACAACAAACACGATTTCATCTTCGCAGAAGAACAGGCAGAAAAAGTCAACGGCAAGGCCATCCTGTTCCTGCAGCCCGAATGGAGCAAGAAAGAAGAAATGACGCCGCTTATCGTCGACTATGTCATGAAAAACCCAAAGTGGCGCGTATCTTTGCAAACACATAAATATCTCAACATTCCTTAAAAATAAACTTTATGAAGTGGATTGCCGTAATTGTTCTTGCCTTTTTGCCCATGGTTTCCTTTGCCCAGATTGGCGGAGAAGATGAAGTCTATCTCAACGGCGACCGGATCGAAGCCAAATTCAAAGGCGGCGGGATTGATAAATTCAGCGAATTTGTGCACAGCGAATTCGATTATTCCAAAGTGTCCAAGCCTGGAAAAATGCTCGCGGCTTTTACCATCGACGAAGAAGGAAATTTAAAGAACATCAAACTGCTCGAATACATCGATACCGAATCGGCTGGCGAAATGATTCGCGTTTTAAACAAATGCCCGAAATGGGAACCGGCAAAACGCAACGGCAAGCCTATTAGCATTGAGATCAAATATCCGATGGTTTTCAAAGCCAAAAAGAAATAAATTTAAAAAGGTTTAGATCCGGCCTATGAAAAAAGTGCTACTCTTATTTTTATTGCTTTGTTGTGTCGAATTTGCAATGGCTCAGGATACAGCAATTGAAATCGAGGCAATGGTTTACAGGGATTCGGTTGTAGATATTAAACCCGAATTTCCTGGCGGAATCGAAAATTGCTATAAATATTTTGCTAAAAATTTCACGCTTCCAAACGCAAAAGGATTGGTAGACAAAGTCGTCCTCTCTTTTATAATCGAGCCTGATGGAACGTTGACTGATATCAGGGTTATACACGACGCAGGTTTCGGAACCGGACCGCAAATCGCGAAGCTTCTCGAAACCGGCCCAAAATGGATTCCGGGTGAAAAAGACGGGAAGAAAGTCCGTGTTTTCCATACGCTTCCCATACCGGTCATAACCGAAGAATAAATAAATCCCAAATGATAAATGTCGTTTGGGATTTTTTATATTTACAGCCAAATCAATCAAAAAAAATCAATCATCATGAAATCACATTTCCTTCTTGATCCGGAAATCACGTACCTCAATCACGGATCTTTCGGCGCCTGCCCAAAACCCATTTTCGCC
>DATHGE010000019.1:0-8562 GCA_035317805.1 Flavobacterium sp.
CTGAAATTCCCGCATTCAGCAGAAACTGTTTCTGGTTCGGCTGCAATTTCTTTGTAGACAGGATCCGGATCATTTCTGTAAATCTTTCCGGATTTTTTCCATGATTTCAATCCCGCCGTTCTGGAGCGTATTTTCGGCACATTGCCGTCCGAATTCCATATAATCCGAAACTTCCGCCGTCTTTTCAATATGTATTTTGTCCTTTCCGTCAAGCGAGCAAAGCAACCCTTCAAAACGGATTTCCTTGCCGATAATTTCTGCGAAAGCGCCGATCGGAGCCGTACAGCCGCCTTCTAATGTCTTTAAAAACTGGCGTTCGATATGCGTACACATTTCACTTTCAAAATGGTTCAATTTGGCTGCGGCTTCTTTTGAAAACGCATCGTTTTCCATCGCCACTATCACCATTGCGCCTTGTGCCGGGGCCGGAATCATCCAGTCCAGATCGATATAATTTTTAGGCTTGAGATTGATGCGTTCGAGTCCGGCTTCAGCGAAAACAGCGCCTTCCCAATCATTGTCTTTCAATTTTTGCATTCTCGTATTGACGTTTCCGCGCAAATCCACAACGGTATGGTGCGGATAACGGTTGAGCCACTGTGCCTGGCGACGCAGGCTTCCGGTGGCAATCGTCGCTTCGGAATTGAAAAAATCAGGGTTGTTTTTATAGACCAAAATGTCTTTTTCACTCGCGCGTTTCAGGACCGCAGCCTGGATAATCCCAATCGGTAAGGCCGTTGGCACATCCTTCATCGAATGTACGGCAATGTCAATCTGTCCATTAATCATGGCGATATCGAGCGTTTTCGTAAAAATTCCGGTGATGCCGAGTTCGTAGAGCGGTTTGTCAAGGATCAGATCTCCCTGTGATTTTACCGCGATAATTTCGGTCTGGTAACCCAAATCGTTGAGCTTTTTTTCGACGGTGTGTGCCTGCCAGAGTGCAAGTTCGCTGTCGCGGGTTCCGATGCGAATGGTTTTGTTCATTACTTTATGGCAGCGTCAATTTGGAACACTTTTTCAATCCACGAGATACTTTCGTCAACCATGGTATTGTCGTCTTTGAGGTGGTTGGCAAAGTGCGTGGTGATTTTCTGGATGATGCGGGCGCTGATGATTTCGGCCTGTTCTTCATTGAAATCAACTATTTTTTTGCTTTGGAAATCGAGTTCCGAATTCTTGATTGCATTGAGTTTTTCTTTCAAGGCATTGATCGTCGGTGCGAATTTCCGGGCTTTTGTCCAGATTGTGAATTCTTCCTTGATTTCCTCGATGATCGCTTCGGCGGCCGGGATGTGTTTTTTCCTGTTTTCCAAAGTCTCATCGGTCATTTGCGACAGGTGGTCCATGTGGATTAAGGTGACGCCTTCGATGGTTTTTACATTTTCATTTACATTCTTCGGGATTGATAAATCCAGGATCAGCAATGGTTTCTTGAGGTTTAAGATCGCCGCGTCGACGGTTGGATTCTGTGCGCCCGTTGCCACTACGACCACATCGGCTTTTTGCAGTTCGATATGCAATTCTGAATAATCTTTTACAATCAGGTTCAGCTTTCCGGCCAATTTCTCGGCTTTGTCTTTCGTACGGTTGATTAAGGTAATGTGTTCGTTTTTGGTATGTTTCACCAGGTTCTCGCAGGTATTCCTTCCGATTTTTCCCGTTCCGAAAAGCAGGATATTCTTATTGCTGATGTCTTCGACGTTCCTGATAATGTACTGTACGGATGCAAAAGAGACCGAAGTTGCGCCCGAACTGATTTCCGTCTCATGCTTTACTTTTTTACTCGCCTGGATTACGGCGTTGATCAGGCGGTCCATGAACGTATTGATGAGCCCGAAAGACCGCGATTCGGTAAAGCTGATTTTCAATTGGCTGATGATTTCGAAATCGCCTAAAATCTGGCTGTCAAGACCGGTTCCAACGCGAAACATATGATTGATCGCTTCCTGGTTTTTATAGACGAAACCGACTCTTTGGAATTCCTCAATCGTTCCCTGTGAATTTTCGCAGATTAATTTAATGAGCTGGAACGGATGTTCTGCAAACCCATAGATTTCCGTCCGGTTGCAGGTAGAAGTAATGATTAAACTTTCAATGCCTTCTGATTTTGCCTGATGTAACAGCTTGGTTTTGGCCAGCGCATCAAGGCTAAACTTTCCCCTTACTTCGGCATCCGCTTTCTTATAGCTGAGACCAACCGAATAAAAATATTGAGGTTTTGATAAGTTATTATTTTCCATAAGGGCACTTTTCTAAAAGTTGAACAAAATTATCACTATACTATTTATAAAAGTAACGCTGTAGGGACTTTTTATATCGCTCTGAGATATTTTAAACCAAAATGCCTGATACAACGTAAATTCTTTTAATTTTGCAATGAAATCAAGCGCTGGCCAATATCTTATATAGAATAATTCTAAATAGATTTTAACGTTGCTTTCACAAATACTTACGAAAAAATACCGCTATGGGTTCTCAGGAAGTAATAAAAATTGAAGATGACTTTTTTCTGATTCGTTTCCAAAACGATGAGAATGAAGTTTTTCGTGCAGAAAGACAGATAAACCAAGGCCTGATCCAATTTCATTTTGGCATCAAGGGCAAGGCGAAATTTATTTTCAACCAGGGCAATTATGCGCTGGATCTGAAGGAAGAAAAATCCTTATTGCTCTACAATCCGCAAAAAGAGCTGCCTTTAAATTTGGAACTGGCTCCGAATTCGTGGGTGATTTCTGTCGTAATTTCGATAAAGAAATTCCATGGGTTATTTTCCACCGAAGCCGAATACATCCCGTTTCTAAGCAAGGAAAACCAGGACCGGAAATATTATGACGAAGGCAATATCAGTCCGTCGATGGCGATTGTTTTGAGCCAGCTGTTTCATTTTAACCTGCATCCGTCAATCAAGAACCTGTATTATAAAGGAAAAGCTTATGAATTGTTGAGCCTGTATTTCAACCGAACCGAAGATCCGAATGCGGAGCAATGTCCGTTTTTAATCGATGAAGACAATGTTCTCAAAATCCGCAAGGCAAAAGACATCGTTATCGCCAATATGGCCGAACCGCCCGGGTTGCAGGAACTCGCTGACCAGGTTGGCCTGAATCTGAAAAAACTAAAAATGGGTTTCAAGCAGATTTACGGCGACAGCGTTTATAGTTTCCTTTTTGAATATAAAATGGAATACGCACGGAAACTGCTCGAAGAAGGTTCGCATAATGTTAACGAAGTCGGACTCAAAATCGGCTACAGCACATCGAGCCATTTCATTTCGGCATTCCGCAAGAAATTTGCGACCACGCCCAAAAAATACCTGATGTCGCTGAACCCGAACACTTAAAAAATTTGCAATAAAATATATGAAAGGAGTACTATTGGTCAATCTTGGATCGCCTGAAAGTCCGGACGCGAAAGACGTCAAACCGTATTTGGATGAATTTTTAATGGACCGGTTTGTGATCGACGTCCCGTTTCTATTGCGCGCACTTTTGGTTCGCGGCATCATATTAAGAAAACGCCCCGAAAGATCGGCTATCGCCTATAAAAAAATATGGACGGATGAAGGTTCGCCGCTAATCGTGCTTTCCAGACGCATGTTCGAAAAAGTAAAAAAGCAATCCGATGTCCCGGTTTCGCTCGCGATGCGTTACGGAAAACCGGGTATTTTATCCGGATTGCAGGAATTGCACGATAAAGGTGTGAATGAGGTTTTGCTGTTTCCGTTGTATCCGCAGCACGCGATGGCTTCTACGGTGACGATTCTGGTTTTGGCAGAAGAGCTGCGCAAGAAGCATTTTCCGGAGATGAAATTCACCAACGTTCCCGCGTTTTACAACCGACCCGATTATATCAAAAATTTAGCTGATTCGATGAAAAAGCACCTCGATAATTTCGAATATGATCATTTATTATTTTCGTATCACGGAATCCCGGAACGCCACATCAGAAAAACCGACGTCACCAAATCGCATTGCAAAATCGACGGCAGCTGTTGCAACACACCTTCGCCTGCGCACGAATTCTGCTACCGCCACCAATGTTACGAAACGACGCGGCAGGTGGTGGAATTGCTGCAAATTCCTGAAGGAAAATACAGCCAGACTTTCCAATCGCGGCTTGCAGGAGACAAATGGCTCGAGCCGTATACCGATATCGAAATCAATAAAATGCCTGAAAAGGGAATCAGGAATTTAGCGGTCGTTACGCCGGCTTTCGTTGCCGATTGCCTCGAAACGCTCGAAGAAATCGCGATGGAAGCGAATCATCAGTTTAAGGAACACGGCGGTAAGAATTTCATGGCGATTCCGTGCCTCAATGATGACGACAATTGGTGTTCGACTGTTTCGGGCTGGATTAATAACTGGGCTTCGGCTTAAAAATTTATCAATGGAAATCTACAATTATCTCAAATCGCTGCACCTTATCTTTGTGATCACCTGGTTTGCCGGGCTGTTTTACATCGTAAGATTGTTTGTGTACCAAATTGAAGCGGCAGCAAAACCGTCTCCGGAAAAAGAAATCCTGCAGAAACAATATAAAATCATGACCTATCGGCTGTGGTACATCATCACGTGGCCGTCGGCAATTTTGGCCAGTATTTTTGCGTTCTGGATGCTGTTCTTTACCCATTTGGGCCGTGCCTGGATACAGATGCCGTGGATGCAGGTGAAATTGTGTTTCGTATTCCTGCTGTATCTGTACCATTTGAAATGCCACCAGATTTTCAGGCAATTGCAGAACGATGAAGTGAAATATACTTCCAATTTTATGCGGTTGTGGAATGAAGGTGCAACGATCATCTTATTTGCTGTCGTATTTTTAGTGATTTTGAAAAACGCGGTCAATTGGATTTTTGGTGTTTTCGGAATCATCTTGTTTTCGTTGATTATCATGCTCGGCTTTAAATTCTACAAACGGATACGCGAGAAAAACAAATCATAAGAATGGCGAAACGGTTCCATATGTCGATGCTTTCCCTTCGGATCAGGATTTTCCTTTCGATGATCGTGTTGATTCTGATTGCGTCCATCTTAATGGCTTCCATTTCGATTATCCAGTTTCGGAATGAGGCGAAAGATTACCACCAGGAACGCCTCGAGCGCAAGGAAAGCGCGATTAAGGAACATATCAATTATGTGCTGTCGAATACGACTTATCCGCTTACGGCGAACAATCTCGGGCCGATTTTCAAAGACCGGATCCATGAGTTGGCACAAATCCACAATCTCGAAATCAATATTTACGGACTCGACGGAAAACTGCTGCAGTCTTCCAAAGGTTCTTTCTCGATCGACAGCGTTTCGCCGCCGGTTCCGAAATACATTCTCAAACTCGTGCAGTCTTCCATCGAAAAAAGATACGTCGACATCACCAATGTCGACGGCGTCAAAAACCGCTCGTCTTATAGCCTGATCAAAGATGAGAAGTTCAAGCCGCTCGGAATTTTGAACCTTCCGTATGTAGAAGACGACGGTTTTTATGAAAAGGAATTGCAGAATTTCCTGATCCGATTGAGCCAGGTTTACGGATTTATGCTCGTGATTGCATTTGCTTTGGCGTATTTTCTATCAACCTACATCACACAATCCTTAAAGACAATTTCCGACAAGCTCAGCGAAACGAGCCTGAACCAAAAGAACGAGAAAATCTTCATCCGCGCCAACAGCAAGGAGATCAACTTACTGATCCGTGCCTACAATGGCATGGTCGACAAACTTGAAAAAAGTGCGCTCAAATTGGCCCAAAGCGAACGCGAGGAAGCCTGGCGTGAAATGGCGAAACAAGTCGCGCATGAGATCAAGAATCCGCTGACGCCGATGCGTTTGACCGTGCAGAATTTCCAAAGAAAATTTGACGCAAACGATCCGGAACTGAAGCAAAAATTAAAAGATTATTCCGAAACCTTAATCCAGCAGATCGATACGATGAGTTCGGTGGCTTCGGCGTTTTCAAACTTTGCGTCGATGCCCGCGCAGCAGAATGAAACTTTAAATGTAGTGGAAGTGGTCGAACTGGCGCTCGATATTTTCAACGAAGACGATGTGAGTTTTGAAAGCGACGAGGATGTGATTATTTCCAAAATGGACCGGACGCAACTCATCCGCATCATCACGAATCTGGTCAAGAATGCAATTCAGGCGATTCCCGAAAACCAGACAGAAAAACTCATTTCCGTAAGCGTAAGAAGGCAAAACAACGACGTGCTGATTTCTGTAAAGGACAACGGAACCGGAATCGAGGCGCACAACACCGACCATATTTTCGAGCCGAAATTCACCACCAAGAACAGCGGCATGGGACTCGGACTTGGAATTATAAAAAACATCATTGAAAATTACAAAGGAACAATTACTTTTGAGACTGAATATGGAAAAGGGACGGTTTTTACCGTTTCGCTTCCCATCATAAACTCCTAAAACCAATACGATGAGCTACGAAAATATCCTGACCGCAACCGAAAACGGCATCGCCACCATCACGATCAACCGCCCGACGAAACTGAATGCGCTCAACAAAGCAACGATCCAGGAACTGCACGACGCGTTTGAATCTTTGGCAAACGACACTTCCGTGAAAGTCATTTTGCTCACCGGAAGCGGAGAAAAGGCATTTGTTGCCGGAGCGGATATTTCCGAATTCGCTCATTTTTCTATAGAAGAAGGCGCACAGCTCGCGGCCCAGGGACAGGAATTATTGTTTGATTTTGTAGCCAATTTGAGTAAGCCCGTAATCGCAGCCGTGAACGGTTTTGCGCTCGGCGGCGGATTGGAACTCGCTATGTCGTGCCATTTCAGGGTCGCTTCTGACAATGCAAAAATGGGACTGCCCGAAGTTTCGCTCGGTGTTATTCCGGGTTATGGCGGAACGCAGCGTTTGCCGCAACTCGTCGGGAAAGGCCGTGCGATGGAAATGATCATGACGGCCGGAATGGTTTCGGCGGAAGAGGCCAAACAATACGGACTCGTAAACCATGTCGTTGCCCAGACGGAACTTTTGGATTTCTGCAACGGAATCGCTCAAAAGATCATGAGAAATTCACCTGTGGCGATCGGTCAGGCGATCAAAGCCGTCAATGCCAATTTTGAAGACGGCGTGAATGGTTTCAAAACTGAGATCAAGGCGTTCGGGAAATGTTTCGGGACTGAGGATTTTAAGGAAGGAACGACGGCATTTTTGGAGAAGAGGAAAGCGGCGTTTGAAGGAAAATAGAACAAGACGCAGATCTTTTCTACTTCTCCCCGTTCCATTCTGCATAAAATTGCGACAGGAAACTTTCCATATAATCGTGCCTTTTCAATGCAATTTTTTTTCCGGTTTCGGTATTCATCTTGTCTTTCAACAGCAACAGTTTTTCATAGAAGTGATTGAGTGTCGGCGCTGTCGTATTCTTATATTCCTCTTTGGACATGTGGAGATTCGGAGCAATTTCAGGATTATAAAGCGACCGGTTTTTAAATCCTCCATAATTGAACGCGCGTGCAATCCCAATCGCTCCAAGTGCATCGAGACGGTCGGCATCCTGAACAATTTCGAGTTCTTTTGAAGTGAATTTCTTCTCAAAATTCCCGCCTTTAAAAGAGACATTTTCGATGATGTTGACAACATGCCCGATGGTTTCTTCATCCACATTTTCCTTTTCCATGAATTCCCACGCTTTTGTCGGGCCGACCGTCTCATCGCCGCCGTGAAATTTACTGTCGGCGATGTCATGCAGCAATGCGCCCAGTTTGACGACCAATAGGTTGCACTCTTCCGTTTCCGAAATAAGCAGCGCATTTTTGTAGACGCGTTCGATGTGGAACCAATCGTGTCCGCCTTCGGCACCTTTGAGTTCATTCTTTACAAAAGCAATCGTATTGTTGATCAGGTTTTCGTTCATCTTTGTGGAATTAAAAAATCCTTTCGGGAAGGAAAGGATTCTGTTTGTTATAACCGGGCCGGTTCGACCCATTTGAAAACATCAATCTCTTGCGGGATGATGAGCCTTTCGGAAACCCTCGCCATTCTTGCCGGCAGTTTCATGAGATAATCGCGCGCTTTCTCGGCTTCGTCGGTCAGGTTGGTGATCTTGTCGATTTCCCAGCGGTCGATCAGTTTCTGCATGATATCGACATAATCGTTGGCCGTATAAACGCCGATGCGCTGTGCCGAAATCGAGAACTGCTCAAACGCCGATCCGATTTTTTCGCCCGATTCCCTGAGGAAAACCGCCGGCATGACGATCTTATTCTTCATCATATAATTGAATGCGAGCATCATTTCGCTTGGGTCGACCTTGAAAATCTGGTTTACGAATTCGCTATAGGCATTGTGGTGGCGCATTTCATCGCCCGCAATCATCTTGCACATTTTAGACAGTTTCTTGTCGCCGTAGCTTTTGGCCAGTTGCGAAACGCGGTTGTGTGAAATGTAGGTCGCCAGTTCCTGAAACGAAGTATAAACGAAGTTTTTGTAAGGATCGCGGCCTGTCCCGATATCGAATCCATCGGCAATCAGATGCTGTGTGGTCATTTCGATTTCGCGCATGTTCACGCGTCCTGAAAGGTAAAGGTATTTGTT